>NZ_LGDB01000202.1:0-66046 GCF_001279655.1 Streptomyces sp. WM6372
GGGGAGGTGTCAGGGGGGCGGCAGGGGTGGGGACAAGGGTTTTCCCTGTATCGGGTTCATCCTCGCGTTGCCTACTGTCTGCCCACCGGCGATCTCTCCCGCTCCGAACGGACCCCGCGCCAACCCCACATGGTGTGAAGCCGTCCGGGCGGGCCGATCGCCCGCACCGCCGTTGCCCCAGCCCCGCCGAAGCGGCCGGGGCAACGCGGCGAGCAGCGGTGGCCGGGACGGGATTGACCGCCCCGTCCCCGGCCCCGTAGCCGCCGGTTCACCTCCCACACAGCTCCAACCGCCCGCTCCGGCTTGCCCGGAAACGGCCCGCGAAAGGGAACACCGTGCACGCAACGAGACGAAGCAGGCTCATATCCGTGGTGGCGATGTCCGTCACCCTGCTCGCCGGCTCCGCCACCGCTTCCGTGGCCCTCGCCGGCTCGGAGCCCGCTCCGGCCCCGGCCGCCGCCTCCACCCTGCCGGCCGCGGGGGCGCCGGCCGCTCCGGACGCCGCTCCGGTGCAGAACCTGATCGTCGGCTACAAGTCCTCGGCCACCGAGGCCAGCTCCAACAAGGCCGCCGCGGACGACGCGACCGCCAAGGGCAAGAAGGCCGGCAAGAAGGCGAAGTTCGACCGCCGTCTCGGCACCGGTGCCGCCCTCGTCAACCTGGGCGGCTCCGTCGCCCCGGCCGCCGCGGCCGACGTGATGGCCCAGTTCCGTGCCGACCCGGACGTCGCGTACGTCGAGGCCGACTCCCGCGCCTACGCGATGGCCACCCCGAACGACACCGAGTACTCCAAGCAGTGGGACCTCTTCGAGCCCACCGGCGGCATGAACGTTCCTGCCGCCTGGGACAAGACGACCGGCTCCGGCGTCACCGTCGCCGTGATCGACACCGGCTACGTGGCCCACTCCGACGTCGCCTCGAACATCGTCGCCGGCTACGACTTCATCTCCGACGCCGCCGGCGCCCGTGACGGCAACGGCCGCGACAACAACCCCGCCGACGCGGGCGACTGGAGCGCGGCCGGCGAGTGCGGCACCGGCTCCCCGGCCAGCGGCTCCTCCTGGCACGGCACCCACGTCGCGGGCACCATCGCCGCCGCCACCAACAACGCCAAGGGCGTCGCGGGCATCGCGTACAACGCGAAGATCCAGCCCGTCCGCGTGCTCGGCAAGTGCGGCGGCACCACCTCCGACATCGTCGACGCCATCACCTGGGCCTCCGGCGGCACCGTCGCGGGCGTCCCGGCGAACGCCACCCCCGCCAAGGTCATCAACATGAGCCTCGGCGGCTCCGGCGCCTGCACCTCCAGCTACCAGAACGCCATCAACGCGGCCGTCGCCCGCGGCACCACGGTCGTGGTCGCCGCCGGCAACAGCAACGCGGACGCGTCCGGCTTCTCGCCCGCCAGCTGCAACAACGTGGTCTCCGTGGCCGCCACCAACCGCACCGGCGACCGCTCGTTCTACTCGAACTTCGGCAGCCGCGTCGACGTCTCCGCGCCGGGCGGTGAGACCCGCCGCGCCACCGACACGCCCGGCACCGTCACCACCCCCGAGAACGGCATCCTCTCCACGCTGAACAACGGCGCCACCACCCCGGGCTCCGAGATCTACAAGCCCTACCAGGGCACCAGCATGGCCGCCCCGCACATCGCGGGCCTCGCCGCGCTCGTCGTCGCCGCCAAGCCCTCGCTGACCCCGGCGCAGGTCGAGTCGGCCATCAAGGCCAACGCCCGCCCGCTGCCCGGCACCTGCACCGGCGGCTGCGGCACCGGCATCGCCGACGCGGCCGCGACCATCACCGCCGTCACCTCGGCGCCCGCCCCGGGCTTCGAGAACGGTACGAACGTGAACATCCTCGACAACACCACCGTCGAGAGCCCGATCACCGTCAGCGGAGTCGCGGGCAACGCCCCGGCCGCGCTCAAGGTGAACGTGAACATCGTGCACACGTACATCGGTGACCTGAAGGTCGACCTGGTCGCCCCGGACGGCTCCGTCTACACCCTGCACAACCGTGCGGGCGGCGGCACCGCCAACATCAACCAGCAGTACACCGTGAACGCCTCCTCCGAGGTCGCCAACGGCACCTGGAAGCTCCGCGTCAACGACAACGCGGGCGGCGACACCGGCTTCATCGACTCCTGGAGCCTCGGCTTCTGAGGACCTGACGGTCGCGGCCCCCAGGCCGCACCGGCCAGACGCTCACGTACGGACCAATGAGCCCGCGGACCTGCCGATACACCTCGTATCGGCAGGTCCGCAGCCGTTTCCCGACAGCTGACTGAATTCTGCGTCACAATCCGGGTCCACCCGGCATCCGACCTCGTATTGTCGCGTCTCACAGGAGATGCACAGAAGTGGGGACGAGAGGCTGGTGGCTGTGCGTGGTGGCGGCGACGGGGAACGCTGACACGACCGTCGGACACGGTGAACTGATCAAGGAGGTCGAACGCGCGCTGACCACGCACGGGCGGGCCTTCCTCACCGGACCCGCCGGCGCGGGCAAGACCGAGGTAGCAGGCGCCGTCGCGGCCGCGGCCGCGGCCCGCCACGAGACCGTGCTCCGCCTCGCCCCCGAGGCCGCCGACCAGTGGATACCGGAAGCCTCCGCCGCCGCACTCCTCGCCTCCGTGCCCTGTTCCGCGCTGGAACGGCTCTCCGGACCCCAGCGCACCGCCATCGCCCTGCTGCGCCGGGAGACCGACGCACCCCGCGCCGGCCGCGACCACGTGGCGCTGCGCCTCGCCGTCGTCGAGGTCCTGCGCACCCTCGCCGCCCGCACCCCCGTCCTGCTCGTCCTCGACAACGCCCAGTGGCTGGACGCGGAAAGCACCGATCTGCTCCGGTTCGCCCTGCGGCTGACCCCGCCCCGGGTACGGGTCCTCGTGGCCGAATGCGTCCAGGGCGGCGCCCCCGTCGGCGGCCCCCTGTGCGGCCCCGGCGCCCCCGCGATCCGCGTCCCCGCGCTCGGCGCCGACGAGGTCGCCGAACTCCTCGCCCGCCACGGCCTCCCCGCCCGCCTCGCCGGCCGCATCCACCAGGCCAGCGGCGGAAACCCGCGCCTCGCCCTCGCCCTCGGCCACTCCCTCGCCGAAGCCGCCGAGGCCCGCGACGCCAGCGCCCACCACGCCGACCCCCTGCCCCTGTCCGGCCAGGCCCGCGAGGTCGCCCGCCGGCTCCTCGCCGAAGCCCCGGCCCCCGCGCGCCGCACCCTGCTGCTCGCCGCCCTCGCGGCCCGCCCGACCACCGCCCTGCTGCGCCGGGCCGGGCGCCCCGACGCCGAGGCCGAACTCGCCGAAGCCGAACGGGCCGCACTGGTCACCGTGGGGGAGGACGGCGCCGTCGCCTTCACCGCCGGGGCCCTGCCCATGGCCCTGGCCGCCGACGCCGGATGGCCGGAACGCGCCGCCGGACACTCCGCGCTCGCCGCCGCCGTCGACGACCCCGTCCAGGCCGTACGCCACCGCGCCCTGGCCGTGGACACCCCCGACGAGTGGCTCGCCGCCGAGATCACCGAGGCCGCCGCGGCCTGCCGCAGACGCGGCCAGCGCGCCCTGGCCGCCGAACTCGGCCTGCTCGCCGCCGAACGTACGCCGACCAACCGCCCCGGGGACGAACTCGCCCGCCTCGTCGCCGCCGCCGAGGACGCCGGCTGGGCCGGCCGCGCCGACCTCGCCCGCCGCGCCACCCGCGCCGTACTGGCCCGAGACGCCTCGCCCGCCGACCGGGTACGGGCCCGGCTCGCGGTGATCGACGCCGCGGGACAGGCCCTCGCCGCCCTCGACGAGACCTTCGCGCACGCCATGGACGACGCCGCCGGGGACCCCGCCCTCCAGGCGGCCGTACAGCTGCGCATCGCCACGAAGTACAACCTCAGCGACGGCGACCCCGTACGCTCCCGCGACGCAGCGGCCGAGGCCGGCGCGCTCGCCGCCCTCGGCGGCGACCAGGTCGCCGAGGCCATGGCCCTGACCGTGCGGGCCCGGATGGGCCGCATCCTCGGGGACCCCGACGCCGAGGACATCCTGGCCGAAGCGCTGGCCCTGCCCGCCCCCGAGGTACCGCTCGGCATGCGCAACGCGCCGCAGTACCTCGCCGTACGGCACGCCCTGTTCGACGACCGCCTCGACGACGCCCGCCGCCAGCTCCTCGTCCTGCTCCCCGTCGTCCGGCGCACCGGATCCGCGGAGGACGTCTTCGAGGTCCTGCGCAGCCTCACCGAGGTGGAACTGCGCCGCGGCCGGTGCACGTCCGCGTCCGCGCACGCCCGCCGCGCCCTCGAACTCACCATCGAGGCGGGCCTCTCGCCCGGCCCCGCCTGGTACGCCTCCGCGATGGCCGAGGCCATGGGCGGCAGCTTCGCCCGCGCCGCCGGTTACGCCCGGCGCGGCATCCAGGCCTCCGAGGAGGAACACGACCAGGTGTTCCTCTCGCGCAGCCTGTACGCGCTCGGCCTGACCGAGCTGGCGACCGGGGAGGCAGCCAGAGCCGTGGCCACCCTGCGCCGGGTCGCCGAACTGGAGGCGGCCCAGCAGGTCGTCGACCCCTCGATCCTGCGCTGGCACGGAGAGCTGGCCGAGGCGCTGGTCGCCGCCGACGCGCCCGACGAGGCCGCCGAACTGCTCGGCGCCGTCCGTACGGTGGCCCTCGGCCTCGGCCGCACCGCCGTGGTCGCCGCGCTCGACCGGGCCCGCGGCCTGTGCCTCTCCGCGCACGGCGAGGCCGACGCTGCCGTGGACCTGCTGGAGGCCACGGCGCGGCGGTTTGCCGCGCTCGAACTCCCGGTGGAGCGCGGCCGTACGCTGCTCGCCCTGGCCCGGGTGGAACGGCGCCGGCGCCGGCGCGCCCCCGCCCGCGCCGCGCTGCGGGCCGCCGCCGAGGTGTTCACCGCGGCCGGCGCGAAGCCCTGGGCCGAACTCGCCGCGGAGAACCCGGAGCCGGGACCCGCCCCGCGCGGCGGCGCGGGCGTGGCCCTGGCGGCGCTGACCGAGGCGGAGACCCGTCTCGCCCTGCTCGTGGCGGAGGGCGCCAGCAACCAGGAGGCGGCCGCGAAGCTGTTCGTCAGCGTCAAGACCGTCGAGGCCCGGCTGACCCGGATCTACCAGAAGCTCGACGTGCGCTCCCGTGCCCAGCTGGCCACCACCCTGCGCACCCGCTGAGGGAGCGCGGGGCGGTGGCCCCGGCGGGGAGCGGCCTCAGCAGCCGAGGTTGCCGCCCGGGCTCACGCCCAGGATCTGCGTGAAGGACTGGTAGGCGTTGATCCGGCTCTGGACCTGGGCGGGGTTGCCGCCGTTGCACTCCAGGGAGCCGTTGATGGAGCGGATCGTCTCGCCGAACCCGGCTCCGTTGACCATGGCGGCGTGGGCGGTCATCGTGCCCGGGCCGTTCTGGGTGTTCCAGTACCAGAGGGCGGTCTTCATGGCGACCGCCGGATCCTGCTCCACGAGGTACGGGTTGGCGAGCAGGTTGATGCCGAGGGCGTCACCGGCGGCCTTGTAGTTGAAGTTCCAGCTGAGCTGGATCGGGCCGCGGCCGTAGTAGGCGGCCTGGCCGGCGGGGCAGCCGTACGGCTGGCTCGCGTCGCAGTAGTGGGGGTAGTTGGCGGTGTTCTGCTCCACGATGTACACGAGCCCGCCCGTCTCGTGCGAGACGTTCGCCAGGAACGCCGCCGCCTCGCGCCGCTTGACGGTGTCGTCACCGGTGTTGGCGAAGCCGGGGTACGCCGACAGGGCCGCGACCAGGCCGTTGTAGGTGTAGAAGGGGTTCCGGTTCGGGAACATCTGGTTGAACTGGGCCTGGGAGACCACGAATCCGGACGGGTTGCCGGGATCCGGGTCCTGGCCGCCGCCACCGCCGCAGGTGCCGAGGTCGGACCAGACGCCCCACTGCCCGGTGGTGCCGGGCGTCTCGCCCTGCGTCCACCACTTGGCCTGCCAGTTGTGCCCGCTGTACGAGGCGCTCATGCCGTTCGTGTAGACGGCGGACGAGGTCCACGGGGTGACGCAGGCCGCGGCCGCGGCGGCGGGCGAGGAGGGGAGGGCGACCGCGAGGCCGATGGTGGCGGCAGTGGCGGCGGCCAGGGCGAGTGCTCGGCGGCGAAGCGCACGTATCACGTAACTGCTCCTTCAGTGGGGGGAATTGCCGTGGGGGGCATTCCTGGCCACTGAAGCGAAGCTGGTCTGGACCTGTCAAGGTCTAGACCATCATTCATCCGTTTCGGACAACATCCGGGGCGCCCGCTCCGGCAAACGGGCAGGGCCCGTACGCGCCATCGCGCGTACGGGCCCTGCCGGTCGCCCAGGAGCGGTCAGCTGCCGGCGGAGAGGTTGCCGGAGAGGACCGGGATGTTGTCCACGATGTGGGAGAGCGACTCGTCGCCCTTGGCCTGGGTGGAGTTCTCGGTGCACTGCTGGTTCATCGGGTTGGACAGGACGTTGACGTCCTGGACGCCGATGTTGGCGAGGACGGCCACCAGCGACTGGGCGTTGACCTTCGCCGGCAGGCCGACGCAGAGCTTGTTGAGCGAGCCCTGGACCAGGCTGAGCTGCGGGCTCATCGCGCCCTTGGTCTCCTGGTTGCCGTAGATCTGCGCGGAGTCGTTGCCGTTGACCGTGTTGATGCCGTTGTCGTTGCCGATCGCCATCGCCGGGGCGGCGACCGCGGCACCGAAGCCCAGCACGGAGGCGGTGACCGCAGTGGTGGCCATGATCTTCTTGAGCATGAGGAGGTTCCTTCTGTCGCACTGTTGCATGGGATGGCTGCCCCCGGCGGGACGAGCTGATCAACTGCAATCCGCGCGCTTGGTTATCGCCTGTCACCCGAGTGGCCCAGCGCGTCCCCGTGACCAGGTATGCGAAAGGGGCCGTCTCCGGCTCTGTGAGCTGGAGACGGCCCCGGCATCTTCAGGGCGTCGCCGTGGAGGCGACCGCGGGCGGTCAGCCCGTCTTGCGGCGGGTCTTCTTGTTCTTGCCGCCCGCGCCACCGCTGGCGCCCTGGATCTTCGCCCGGCTCTGGTGAGCCTGCTGTGCGTGGGCACTGCGGGCGTTGCGGTCAAGGGCCTCCCGGAACTTGCGCTTGGCCTCCTCGGCCGGCGATTCGTCCTGCGGGGTGTCCGACTCTTGTGCCATGTGTCCTCCTGGGTCGACCTGAAGCCGTCTCAGTCTGTCACCCGCCGTCCCCCCTGACCAGCGGGTTCCGTTCCAGGGGCCCCGGCCGGCCGGATCGGCGGGAGGGTCCACGCGCGCGAACGCACGAAGTCCCGGGCCTCGCGGGGAGACCCGGGACTTCGCTGGTGCACTTCGCTTGACCGCCGTGTTCAACGACGGACCGCCCCCGAGGTCACGCCCCGGGGGATGCCCGCCGTTGGTGTACCCGCAGCTGCAGGGTGGCGAGGTCCAGCAGCGGGGTGGGCACGGCGAGCGCGCGGGCCCGGGCGGTCAGGTCGCCGAACACGTGCTCCACCTCCGTGGGGAGGCCGGCGACCAGGTCCCGGTACATCGACGGGGTGAGCGGGGAGCCGGGCGTGGTCACCGTATGGGCCGTGAAGGCGAGCTCGGCGTCCGGCACGGGATGGCCCGCCGCGGCCGAGACGGCCGCCGCCTCGGCGAGTACCGCCCGCCCGAGCCCGGCCCCACCGGGCACGGCGCCGACCTCGCCGACGGAGCCGCGCCCCAGGCAGGTGACGGCCGCCAGGGTGCTGATGAACACCCACTTGTGCCACATCGAGCCGACGACGTCCGCGGTCTCGGGGCTGTCGATGCCCGCCCCGCTCAGCACGGCGCGCACGGCGTCCACGCGGGCGGAGGGCCGGCCGTCGAGCTCACCGGTGACCACGACGGACGGCGGGGCCATGCGCACGATGTCGCCGTGCTCGTTCAGGGTGGTGACCACCTTGGCGACCCCGCCGAGGACCGGCGCCCCGCCGAAGCGGTCCGTGAGGTGTTCGAGATGGGCCATGCCGTTCAGCAGCGGCACGATCGCGGTCCCCGGCCCGACCGCCGGGGCCAGGTCCTTGGCGGCGCGGTCGAGCGCCGTGGACTTCACCGACAGCAGGACGAGGTCGTACGGGCGCGACAGCGCGTCCGCGGTCACCAACTCGGGAGTGAGCGTGAGGTCTTCGCCGAGGCCCGTCACCCGCAGCCCGCGCTCGCGCAGCACGGCGGCCCGCTCCCGGCGGACCAGGAAGGTGACGTCCTGCCCGGCGTGTGCGAGACGGGCGCCGAACCAGCCGCCCACGGCGCCGGCACCGACTGTCAGGATTTTCATACGGGAGAGCCTGTCATGGGACGGGACGGTCCCGCTGGCCCCGTGACGGGAAAGGCGTCAGCTCTGTGTGACGCGCAGCGCGTCGCCGACGAGGCGTACCGCGCGGGAGAGGCGGCCCAGCTGCTGGAGTTCGACGGCGTACATCCGGATCGAGCTCTCGATGACGATCTCGGCCACGCCCATCGAGGGCAGTTCGGCCCGGCTGGTCTCCAGGGCGACCCGGACCGCGCGCATCTCGTGCTGGAGCTGGAGCTGGGCGTGCCGGGTGAGGAGGGCGGGGCTGCGGGTCAGCGTCGAGTAGCTGCCGTAGCGGGCCGGGAGCAGATCGCGCAGCCAGCGCATGGCCGTGCGTTCCCAGTCGTGGGTGCCGGGGGCCTTGACCTGGCAGGGCCAGTCCGGGCTGAGCGTGGTGGAGACCGTCTGGCGCATTCTCGTCGCTTCCGAATGGTGTCGAACTCTGATCGAGACGTTGGTGGGCGGCCTCGGCCCAGGGGTTGACCGAGGCCGCCACAAGCGCTCTGGTGGATACCGGTGCCGGGAACGGGCACCCGGCGCGGGGCGTGAGGAGGAGCCGTCCCGCGCGGGTGTCCGTTCTGGGAGGGCGTGGGGTCGCTCTCCTTGGCGTCCGTGGATCCGGCGCGCTGCTTAGTAAACATATATACCGTCGAGTAGACAAGAGAATGAAAAATTACATACGACCACGGGGCGTGAAAGTGGACTGCCCCGGACCGGTTGAAAATCGGCCTTACAGGAAGAATCCGTGCTGGTCGGCGACCTGCTCGTACCCTTCGAGCCGCGCTTGCGTCCGCTCGGGATCGGCGTCCGCCATCGCCTGCAACAGGGCTGCCGACAGCATCCCCGGGGCCGCGTACGAGTCGAACACCAGCCGCGCACCCGTCCCGGCGGTCAGCGCCATGTCCGCCTCGTCCACCAGCGGGCCCAGCGTGGTGTCGGTGATCAGCGCGATCTTCAGCCCCGCGCTGCGGGCCGCCCGCAGCGCCGACAGGGTCTCCTTGGCGTGCCGCGGCATCGCGAAGGCCAGCGCCCAGGTCCCGCCGGCCTCCCGGGACTGGAGCAGGGCGTCGTAGGCGACGCTGCCTCCACGTGTCACCAGCCGGACATCGGGGTGGATCCGCCGTGCCGCGTACGCGAAGTACTCCGCGAGCGAGACCGAGATCCGCAGGCCGAGGACGGTCAGCGGCACGGAGCGGGCCAGCTCGCGGCCGATGTCGAGCACCTGGTCGGTGTCGGCGAGCAGGCGCCGTACGTTCTCCAGGTTCGCGATCTCGGCGTCCACGGCCGCCTGGAGCTCGTTGCGGCGGAACTGCTCGCGGCTCTCCGGGGAGCCCGCGACCGCGCTCAGCGCCATCGGCTGCAGGGCGTCGCGCAGGGCCGGATAGCCGCTGAACCCGAGGGAGGTGGCGAAACGTGTCACCGACGGCTGGCTGACGCCCACCCGCTCCGCGAGCTCGGTGATCGAGAGGAACGCGGCCTCGGTGAGGTGGTCGACGAGGTACTGGGCGATCCGCCGCTGCCCCGGAGACAGCCGGTGGCCGTCGAAAAGGGCGCGGACCCGGTCGCCGGGGGCCCGCTCATGGCCCGGCGGCGCCTGCCCACTCGGCGTGATCGCAGCCGCCTGTGCGCGTGCCTGCTGCCCCGATGACACCGATGGGCCTCCCTCTCATGTCACTCGTCTTCAAACATAGCTCACGCCCCGTGGTCGGGCCGGGCCGGTGCCGGGGCCCGGGGGCGCATCTCTCGCGACCGCCGGATGGCGGAAATATGATGTCCTCGGATCTCCGGCGCAGCGCCCGCCGCCAAAGCCGAGAGCCGAGTGCCGAGAGCAGGGACCTATGGATGCACCCGGGAGCGGTCCATGACCCGGCGCCGCCCCCCGAAGTCGGTGAGCGCCGCCGACCTCCTGAGCACCCTGGGACGACTCACCGCCCGGGCCCGCGCGGGAGCGGAACTGCAGCTGGCCAGGGTGGAGCTCGCCGAGGCCCTCCAGCGCGAGATGCTGCCGGGCTCCCTGCCCGCGCTGCCCGGGCTGCGCAGCGCGGCCCGCTACGCGCCCGCCCGGCACGGCCTGGACATCGGCGGTGACTGGTACGACGGCTTCCGGCTGTCCGGAGGCGGGCTCGCCTTCTCCATCGGCGACGTACAGGGCCACGACGTGGAGGCCGCCGCCTTCATGGGGCAGGTCCGCGTCGGCGTGCGCGCGGTGTCGACCGTCGTCGTGGACCCGGGCGAGGTGCTGAGCCGGGCCAACGACGTCCTGCTGTCCATGGACTGCGAGCTCTTCGCGACCTGCACCCTGCTCCGCTTCGACCCCGAGACCTGGGAGCTCGAAAGCGCCCGGGCCGGCCACGTGCCCTCCGTCTGGGCCACGGTCGACGGCCGCTACGGGATCACCGACGACGAGGGCGGCCCGCCCCTCGGAGTGGAGCCCGGGGCCCGGTACGCGGTGACCCGGCGCCGGCTCGACCGGGCGGGCTCCATCGTCCTGCTCACCGACGGCGTGGTCGAGGGACCCTCGTTCCCGATCGACGTCGGACTCGACCGGGTGGCCCGTGTGGTCAGGGAGGCGGCGGGCTCCGACCCCGACGAGATCGCCGCCGAAATCATGAAGGTGGCCGATTCCACCGGCCACGCCGACGACGCGGCGGTGCTCGTCCTCAGCCACGACGCCGCAGGACCCCCGCCCGGGTAGCGCGTGTCACGGACCGTCCGGAGGCGGCGGTTGTTGTCTGATGCTGTGGTGCGCACCGAGGAATGGCGACGTTTCAGCGGAACCCTTCTCGGGATCCTCATCGTCGCCACCGCCTACTACGCCTCAGGACGGATCGGCCTCCTGCTGCGCGTGGAGGTCGAGGGCGCGGTGGTGACGCCCCTGTGGCTGCCCACCGGCATCGCCGTCGCCGCCCTGCTGTGGTTCGGGCCGCGGATCTGGCCGGGCATCGCCCTCGGGACGTTCTTCGCCATCGAACACCTCGCCACCTTCCAGCTCGCCGACGCCGGCATCATCGCGGGGAACACCCTCGCGCCGCTCTGCGCGTACCTGCTGCTGCGCCGCGTGGGCTTCCGCGTCGAGATCGACCGGCTCCGGGACGGCCTGGCCCTGGTCTTCCTGGGCGGACTGGTGCCGATGATGATCAGCGCGTCCATCGGCACCGCGGTGCTGGTGGCCACCGGGGACCTGGCCCCCGGCGGGTTCTGGCCGGTGTGGTCGGCGTGGTGGGCTGGCGACGCGATGGGGGTGCTCGTGCTGACCCCGCTGCTGCTCGTCGTGCCCCGGCTGGGGATGCCGCAGGACGCCTACCGGGTCGCCGAGGCGGTCGGGCTGACCGTCGCCGCCGGGGCCGTCGCCTTCGTGGCCACCCGGAGCTCGCTGTCGCTGCTCTTCCTCGTCTTCCCGCTGCTGATCTGGTCGGCCGTACGCTTCCAACTGGCCGGGAGCGCGCCCTGCGTCCTGCTCGTGTCCGTCCTCGCGATCTCGGCGGCGACCGACGAGGTCGGACCGTTCGCCGGCCACTCCCTCTTCGAGATCATGGTCAACCTCCAGGCGCTCAACGGCTCGGCGGCCCTGACCGCGCTGCTGCTGTCCGCACTGGTCACCGAGCAGAACAACATCCGCGAGGAGATCGAGCGGGTGTGCGAGGACCTGGCCGAGGTCGTCGAACGGCTCGCCCCGCCCAGGCCGGGGGAGTGACCGGCCCCGCTCACGTCCGGGCGCCCGCGGGCGGCAGCGCGTCCGCGACGGCGCGCGCCAGGGCGTAAGGATCCCCGCTCGGCTCGGTCGGATGGGCGGTCGTACGGTGCGCCCAGGCGTCCTCGACGGCGTACCAGTCGATGGCCTCCGGCGCGGCTCCCGAGAGCAGGGCCCGGTCCAGCGAGGCGAAGTACCGCGCCCAGCGCGGCGCGTAGAACTCCTCCAGCAGCCCGGCCCACTCGCGGTTCGCGTAGTCGTGCAGCGACGAGGGCGGCTCGGCGGCGGCACGCGGGCCCCAGGTGGTCAGCAGGGAGCGGACGTCGTACTCGCAGCGGTCGCGCTCCGCCTCGTCCGCGCCCCAGGACCGGGCGCCGGCCGTCCACCGCCCGAACAGGAAGTGCCGGTCGGATCCGGTGACGGCCGCCAGCAGCCGCTCGTCGCGCTGCCACTCCCCGACCAGCAGCCGGAACCGGCCCAGGTCCTTGGCCCCGTACGCGGCCTTGATCTGCGGCAGCAGCACCCGGGAGTGGTTGGCGAGGGCCTGACGGGTCGTGTCCACGAGGTCGTAGCGGTACGCGCTCGAACGGCGCAGCCGGGGCGCGACCTTCAGCAGCGCGTCCAGCGCGGTGCGCACCGATGCCGCCGGATAGCGCATGCCCCCGGGCGTCCAGGTGCTCGCCTTGTTCGCGGTCAGGCTCGGGCGGGCCGTGAACAGGCCGTCCTGGGGCTGCGCCGAGTCCGTCCCGGTGCTGTAGGGGCCGCTGCGCAACGCCTCCCAGGCGGCCGCCGCGTACCCGTCCTCGGCGCCGTAGCGGCGGCGCGCGTAGGCGGAGAACCACTCCTTCCGGTCCAGGGGGCGCGGCTCCCAGGCCAGATCGGTGAAGAGGGCGAAGGCCGCCGGGTCGGCCCCGGCCGCCTCCGGCATGTACGCGATCCCGGCCAGCGCGCTGTCCGGCTTGGCCCGCCACTGGTCGAACCGCTCGACCCAGGCGCCGGTGTTGGCGCCGATCGTCGTGTGCCCGCCGAAGTTGTGGATCGTGCCCAGCGCGTACGGGGTGTGCGCCCAGGAGGTCTCGCGGTCCAGGTTCTCGTAGCGCTCGGACATTCCGTCCACGATCAGCATCCGGGAGGTGTCCACCCCGGAGAGCAGTTCTCTCGTCGGATCGTCCTGCCAGCCCAGTACGGCCCAGATCGCCCCCGGGTGCGCCGCGTCGAGGGCCCGCTGTACGGCGCCCGCGGCCGCCTTCACGTCGACGGAGGCCGCCGTGCCGCCCTCGTGCAGCGGGCTCATCCGGTACACCGCGCTGTCGCCGAACCGGGCGCGCTGGGCGGCGTAGTAGTCGGCCGCGAGCGCGGCGAAGACGGGACCGGACGGATCCAGCCAGTCGGGGCGGGCGAAGCCGTCCCACGTGCCCTGCGGGTGGACCCGGGCGCCGGGGTTGCGGTCGGCGAAGCCGGGCGGCACGGTGCCGAAGTAGCCGGGCAGGACCGGGGTCATGCCGAGGGCGCGCAGCTCGTCGGCGACCCGCCCGCCGAGCGCGGCCCGCTCCTCGATCAGCTGCTCGCTGACCGGCCCGCCGAACCCGCTCAGGTTCTGCAGCAGCCACCAGCTCTGGTGCGCGGGGCCCGGGATCCACGCGCGCAGCTCCGCCGCCGTGTACCCGTGCCGCCGCAGGGCCGCGTAATACGGGTACTCCGCGCCGACCTGGACCAGTACCTCGTTGACGCCGTGCAGGGCGAGCAGGTCGATCTGCCGCCGGCGCTCCTCCCAGGTGCGGTACGCGCCCGCGTACCCGTCGTCGGTGTCGTTGAGGGCGTACCGGTGGCGGACGAGGGCGGTGCGGGTGACGGGCTGCGGGACGCCGGGCAGGACGTCGGGAAGGGCGTCCAGGCTGTCGCCGGGCCAGCCGACGTCCACCTGGGCCACGTGCCGGAGGTACCAGCCGACCCCGGTCAGCACGGTCGCGGGCGTACTGCCCCGGACGACGACGGCGCCCGCCCGGCCGGACACCGTGAAGCGGTCCTGGCCGTCGGCGCCGCGGGGCCAGGACAGGAGGGTGAACTGGAGGGCGTGGCGCGGCGGCAGCAGCCGGCGGAGCGCGGCCTCGGCGGCGGGAACACGGGTGCGCGTCGACTCGGTGGATGTGGTGGATGCGGTGGATGTGGCGGCCGGGGCCGGGGCCGGTTCGGCTGCGGCGGCCGGCCGGGGGGCGGGCAGGGCCGCGGCCCCGGCCGGGGCGGCCGCCAGGGCCGGCAGCGCGAGGAGGGCCAGCAGCCCGGCCCGGAGGGAGGGCCGGGGCCGGTCGGATCGTGGCATCGGGGGTCCTCCCGGGTCGGCGTCCCCACAGGGCGGCAGCCCGATAACGCGGCAAGGGCGAGGAGGTGACGGGCCGACGGACGGACGCAACCCGTACCGCCGGACGGACTCCTCCTCCCGGGCCGGCCCGTGCGGCGCCTGCGTCACCGGCCGGAACGGCACGCCCGCAGCCGCAGCCGCAGCCGCAGCCGCAGCCGCAGCCGCGGCCACCGCCTCGTCCACTCCGGCCCCCTCGTCCGTCCGTGGACGGCGTCGCCGTCCGACCAGCCCTCCGGAGGAAGCGCGTTCGCCGAGCCGAGCCGAGCCGAGCCGTGCCGAGACGGGGCCGCACACGCGCCCACCCGGCAGCGGAGGAGCTCCGCTGCCGGGTGGGCGGTGGGGAGAGGGGGGAGAGGGGCGGCCTCGTCCCTGGGGTCTCAGCCCTGGGTATGCAGCTCGGGGCACTCAGTTCTTGGGGACCTGGATGACGACCGTGTTGCACACCTTGTCGGCGAAGGTCTGCTTCTTCTCGTCCCACAGCGGCCACAGGAAGCCGATGTAGCAGGGGAGTCCGTCGAGGACGTGGGCCAGCTTGCGGACGAAGGCCATGCCGAACCCGAGGAAGGCGCCGTCGGCCTCGCGGCGCAGGCTGATGCCCACGACCTTCTTGCCGATCGTCTGGCCCGTGGTGCCTTCCTTGTAGAGCTGGAAGATGGCCATGCCCAGCGCGTACAGCCAGCCGATGACGAAGAACACGCCGGGGCCGGCGTTCGCGGGGTCGCTGCTGGTGGCCAGGTCGATGAAGCCGAGGGCGTACATCGGACCCGCGATGATCAGGCCGTCGAGCAGGTAGGCACCGAAGCGCTGACCCCAGTGGGCGAGCGGCGGCATGCCCGCACCCGGCATGCCGGGCATGCCGGGCGGCGGGTAGGCGCCGTACGGCGGCGGGGTCTGCTGCGGGGCCTGCTGGGGGTAGCCGTACTGCGGCGGGACGCCCTGCGGGGGCTGCTGCGGGTAGCCGTACTGCGGGGGCACGCCCTGGGGAGCCTGCTGCGGGTAGCCGGGCTGACCCTGCGGGGGCTGCTGGCCGTACGGGTTGTTCGGGTCGCCGAAGCTCATGGCGAAAACTCTCCGGTGTCGGAAACGGGGACGTAGCGGATGGATCGGAGGAACATCACCATGTATCCGGTTTGCCCCCCTGAGCTGCCGCGATCTAGCGCGCATCATCGTGGTCGTTCCATCGACCACTTGTCCAATCCGGCCAGATGGGCTTCTTTTCGGTCAGCCTGGTGTGGCGGCGGCGTCTTGGTGGCCGAATCCGGTATGTGCGAATTCCACGGCCTTCTGACCCGGTGGTAACTTCCGCGAGTTGATCTTGCCGGTCGCCCCCTCGCGGCGACGGCGATCCCTCTCGCAAGGAAGTCACCGTGCACCGCCATACCCTGCACCGCCCGTCCGCTCACCGTCCGTCAGCCCTCGCCGCACGCGCGGCGGTCCCGGCGGTCCTGCTGGCCCTGTTCGCCGCCGTTCCGGCCGCGGCCGCCCCCGCGGCCGGCCCCGGCACCGCCGCCCCGGCACCCCACCTCGACGCGGTGGAGCAGACGCTCCGCCAGGTTTCCCCCGGCCTCGAAGGCCAGGTGTGGGAACGCACCGGCGGCAACGTCCTCGACTCCTCGACGCCCGGCGGTGCCGACTGGCTGCTGCAGACCCCCGGTTGCTGGGGCGACGACAAGTGCACCGCCCGCCCGGGGACCGAGCAGCTGCTCGCGAAGATGACGCAGAACGTCTCCCAGGCGACGCGGACCGTCGACATATCGACCCTGGCGCCGTTCCCCAACGGCGCGTTCCAGGACGCGATCGTCGCGGGCCTCAAGACCTCGGCCGCGCGCGGCAACAAGCTCAAGGTGCGCGTACTGGTCGGCGCCGCCCCGGTCTACCACCTCAACGTGCTGCCGTCGAAGTACCGGGACGAGCTCGTCGCCAAGCTCGGCGCCGACGCCCGCAACGTCGACCTCAACGTGGCCTCGATGACGACCTCGAAGACGGCGTTCTCCTGGAACCACTCGAAGCTCCTCGTGGTCGACGGCCGGTCCGTGATCACCGGCGGCATCAACGACTGGAAGGACGACTACCTGGAGACCGCCCACCCGGTCGCCGACGTCGACCTCGCCCTGCGCGGGCCGGCCGCCGCGTCCGCGGGACGTTACCTGGACGAACTGTGGTCCTGGACCTGTCAGAACAAGAGCAACATCGCCAGCGTCTGGTTCGCCTCCTCCAACGGCGCCGCGTGCATGCCCTCGATGGCGAAGGACACCGCCCCCGCCACCCCTCCGGCGAACCCGGGCGACGTACCGGCCGTGGCCGTCGGCGGCCTCGGCGTCGGCATCAAGCGGAGCGACCCGTCCTCGGCGTTCCGTCCCGCGCTGCCCACCGCACCCGACACCAAGTGCGTCGTCGGCCTGCACGACAACACCAACGCCGACCGCGACTACGACACGGTCAACCCGGAGGAGAGCGCGCTGCGGACGCTGATCTCCAGCGCGAAGGCGCACATCGAGATCTCCCAGCAGGACGTCAACGCGACCTGCCCGCCGCTTCCCCGCTACGACATCCGCGTCTACGACGCCCTGGCCGCGCGGATGGCGGCCGGCGTCAAGGTCCGCATCGTCGTCAGCGACCCCGCCAACCGCGGCGCCGTGGGCAGCGGCGGCTACTCGCAGATCAAGTCGCTCTCGGAGATCAGTGACACCCTGCGCGACCGCCTCGCCCTGCTGACCGGCGACCAGGGCGCCGCAAAGGCCACGATGTGCTCGAACCTCCAGCTGGCCACCTTCCGCAGCTCCCAGAGCCCGACCTGGGCCGACGGCCACCCGTACGCGCAGCACCACAAGGTGGTCTCCGTCGACGACTCGGCCTTCTACATCGGCTCCAAGAACCTGTACCCGGCGTGGCTCCAGGACTTCGGCTACGTGGTGGAGAGCCCGGGGGCGGCCGCCCAGCTGAACGCCGGGCTCCTGGCCCCGCAGTGGCAGTACTCCCGCGCGACGGCCACGGTCGACCACGAACGCGCCCTCTGCCAGGCCTGACCACCCGCCCGGCGCCCGTACGGAGCCGCCCCCCGGCCGCCACGGCCGGGGGGCGGCTCCGCGTCGAGTTGCTCGTGCAGTGCGCCCCCGGCGGCCGTGCCGGCTTCACCTGTCGTTCGCCCGGGGCGCGCAAGCTCGGCCGGGAAGGACCCCCCTCATTTCGGCCACCACCGTGGCCCCGCCCGGGAGCGACCATGACCTCTGCCCCGACGCCGTCCGCCCGGCCGCGCGAACAGCGCCCGCGCCGGTACCTGATGTGCCGCCCCTCCCACTTCGAGGTGGTGTACGCGATCAACCCCTGGATGGACCCGGAGAAGCCGGTCGACGCCGACCTCGCCGTCCTCCAGTGGGAGCGGCTGCGCGAGCTGTACCGCGAGCTCGGACACACCGTCGAGCTGATCGATCCGGTGCCCGGTCTGCCCGACATGGTGTACGCGGCCAACGGGGCCACCGTCGTCGACGGCCGCGTCCTCGGCGCCCGCTTCCGCAACGCCGAGCGCGTCGCCGAAGGCCCCGCGTACCTGGACTGGTTCCGCGAGAACGGGTTCACCGAGCTGCACGACCCCGAGTACGTCAACGAGGGCGAGGGCGACTTCCTGGTCACCGACGGCGTCGTCCTGGCCGGTCACGGCTTCCGCAGCGACGAGCGCGGCCACCAGGAGGCGGAGGCCTTCTTCGGCCGGCCCGTCATCGGCCTGGAGCTGGTCGACCCGCGCTATTACCACCTCGACACCGCGCTCGCCGTGCTCGACGGGGACGAGATCATGTACCACCCGGAGGCCTTCGCCCCCGGCAGCCGCGCCCTCCTGGAGACGCTCTTCCCCGACGCGCTGCTCGTGTCCGCGCAGGATGCCGCCGTTTTCGGGCTGAACGCCGTCAGCGACGGCCTGAACGTGGTGCTCCCCGAGGCCGCCGAGGGGCTCGCCGCACCACTGCGTGAGCGCGGGTTCCGCCCCATCGGCATGGACCTGTCCGAACTGCTCAAGGGCGGCGGCAGCGTCAAGTGCTGCACCCTGGAGATCCGGGCCTGACCCGCGTCGGAACAGCGCTGCCGCAGCCCCGGGCGGGGCTGCGGCAGAACTGGGGCGCGTGCGGATGCGGGTCAGTGGAACAGCATCGAGGCGTCGCCGGCCGCCGTCGTGACCGAGCCGGGGCACAGGAAACTGCCCGAGGTCTTGGTCGCGGTGAAGGCCTGGTTGACGTACTTGCGGGTGGCGCCGTCCCGGTTCCACGTGATGTTCGTGGCCTTGTAGCGGCAGGAGATGAAGCTCTGCTTGCCCGTGATGTCGATGGCGTCCGTCTTGGCGAGGCCGGCGGCGTCGTCGAAGGTGAACGCGGGGTTGTTGTTGAGGGAGGCGGTGATGCCGCCGTTGCAGCCGAGGTTGCCGCCGGGTGCGTTGATGGTGGTGCGGTCGACGGTCAGCGCGCTCGGGGCGTCGGCGCTGGTGCGCGCGTTGGTCCACGTACAGGTGTTGCCGGCGACGACGATGACGCCGTCGAGCCGCTGATCCGCGCTGGGGCCCAGGGCCGTCGCCGACGTCGCTCCGCCGACGATCACCGCTGCTGCCAGTACGGTCGCGCCCGGCCATGTCGAGATCTTCATGCTGTCGCTCCTCTTCGCCACGTCCTCGTGGGGTGTGAAGCGGGGCCTTGGGGGGCCTCGCCGGCGTGCGCCCGGCCCGACGGTGGCGGTTCCGTACCGGCCGGGGGAGAGAGCTTTCGAGACACGCCAGGGAACGTCCCACAGGGACCTTGAAATGTCAGGCCCATGTCAAGCGATTGGCTGGAGTTCGCCCTGGATCCGGGAGCCGGCGCCGGCGGGTTCCGGCCGGGCCGGAACGGGCGAGGGCGCACGGCGTGACCAACGAGCGCCGGCGCAGGCCGGGATGGCGCAAAAGGTACGCGAGCACGTGGGCGGTTTCCTCTTCTCCTGCGAAGCGGGGAACGGATCGATTCCCGTTGCTGTCTAGTCCTGTGCGCCGGTACGAGCGGCGCCGCCGGACCGCAGGTCCGTGCCGACCCGGCCAGCGCAGAGAGTTCCCCTGATCCGTGAGTCTCACCAGCAGCACGCTCCTGACCCTCGTCGCACTCGCCACGGTGCTGGCCTTCGCCGCGGCGGTGTGGCTCTGGCCACGCCTCGCCCGCCGGGGCGGTCTGCCGGCGCTCGGCCGGGTCGGCGTCGTCCTCACGCTCCAAGTGCTGCTGCTCGCCTCCGTCGGCCTCACCGCCAACCGGACCTTCCTGCTCTACGGTTCCTGGGCGGACCTCGCCGGGGCGGAGCGGCCGACGCCCTCGCTGGGCCAGGACGCGCCCGGAGGCTCGGCGGTTCGCGTCCTCGGCCGGAAGCCGACGGACGTGCCCGGCGGCGCGACGCCCCGCATCGGCGGTCAGATCGAGAAGGTCACGGTGCGGGGCGAGGGGTCCAAGGCCGTCGTCCAGGCGTACGTGTACCTGCCGCCCGAGTACTTCCAGAAGGGGAACGAGAACAGGAAGTTCCCCGCCACCGTGGTGCTCACCGGTTTCCCGGGGATGGCCGAGAACCTGCTCAAGGGGCTGGACTACCCGAGGACGGCGTGGAGGCTCGCCAAGCAGAAGAAGATGCCGCCGATGATCATGGTGATGATGCAGCCCTCGGTGATACCGACCCGCAACAGCCAGTGCGTCGACGTGCCGGGCGGCCCGCTCAGCGAGACCTTCTTCGGTACGGACCTGCCCAAGGCGGTCTCCGGCGCCTACCGCGTCGGCACCTCGCCCTCGAACTGGGCCATCATGGGGGACTCCACCGGGGGATACTGCGCACTGAAGACCGCGTTGCAGCACCCGGAGCACTACGCGGCCGGAGTGGGCCTGTCGACGGACTACAAGCCGGAGCTGGACCGGGACTCCGGTGATCTCTTCCACGGGAACAGCGCCGAAGAGAAACGATCCGACCTGCTGTGGAGCCTGGACAACCTGCCGCAGGGCAAGTCCTCCTTCCTGGTCGCCACCTCGGAGCAGGGCGAGCCGAACCGCAAGGACACGCAGAAGTTCATCGCGAAGGTGAAGGCCCCGGCACGCGTCTCGTCGATCACGCTCGACAGCGGCGGCCACGGCTTCAACACGTGGCGACGGGAGATCCCGCCCGCACTGGAATGGCTCGGCGGCCGCATCGCCGCCGAGTGAGCCGCCCTCACCCGACCGGAGCAGCCCGCGCCCCCGCGGATGCGGCGCCGGGCGTCCGGGCGGAGGCTGGGGCCATGCAGCACGCGCCGATCCTCGTCCACCCGATCGCCCCGGCCGGCGGCCGCCGCGTCTCCCTGCGCGCCGAGGGCCGGGACACCGTCCTCGGCCTGGCCTTCAACGACGCCGACGTGATCGAGTTCCTGCGCCGGGTCGGCGTACCTGACCCCGACGACGTGGTCCTCGGCGACTCGGAGCTCGTCGCATGGCAGGGCGACGAGCCGCACACCTACGAGGCCGAGCCCTCGGACACCGACATCCCCTGACTTCGTCCCCCGAACCCCCGCGCCCGGGCGACCGGGAAGGCACCATGGGGAGCGGTGGCTGACCCAAGCCGTCCGTTCGGGAGAAGAAGGGGAGACGGCATGCTGAAGGCCTTCACCGACCTGTCCACGCCGCTCGTGGCCGATGCCTGCGTCCGCGGCGGCGTGCCGGTGCGCGTGGCACCGCCCGGCATCCGCACGGTGCTGCCCGGCCACAGGGTCGCGGGGCGCGCGCTGCCGGTGCGCCACTACGGCAGCGTCGACATGTTCATGGAGGCGTACGGATCCGCCGAACCCGGCGACGTCCTGGTCATCGACAACGGCGGCCGGACGGACGAGGCCTGCGTCGGCGACCTCGCCGCGCTGGAGGCCGAGAGCGCCGGCGTGTCGGGCCTCGTGGTGTGGGGGCTGCACCGCGACACGCCCGAGCTGGCGGAGATCGGCCTCCCCGTCTTCAGCTACGGAAGCCACCCGCCCGGGCCGGTACGGCTGGACGAACGCGAGCCCGAGGCGCTGGTCACCGCCCGGTTCGGGCCGCATCTCGTCGGCGGCTGGGACTTCGTCTTCGGCGACGCCGACGGGGTGGTGTTCGTCCCCGCCGACCGCGTCGAGGAGGTCCTGGACACCGCGCTCGCGATCCGGGAGACCGAGCGCGAACAGGCCCGCCGGATCCGCGCCGGCGAGAGCCTGCGCAGCCAGACGGCCTTCGCCGACTACCTGGTCCTGCGCGAGGCCGACCCCTCGTACACCTTCCGCCGCCACCTCCGCCGGATGGGCGGCGCCATCGAGGAGTGACGGCGCCCCCGTACGGACGGCGGGCGAGGACCGGTCACCCGGCGGCGGGTCCTCCCTCCCGCGGCCGGATCACCGCCGCGCGGCCGGGCACGCGGTGTCCTGCGCCGGCAGGGCGCCGTCCAGCAGATGGCCCTCGACGTAGGCGTCGACGCAGGCGTTCCCGTTCTGGAACTGGACGTGGTCGCCGCCCTCGACGGTGATCAGCCGCGATCCGGCCAGCCCCCGGTGGGCGCGCACGGCGGCCTCGTAGTACGTCGCCGGGTCGTTCTTCGAGTTGAGCATCAGTACCGGCGGCAGCCCCTCCCCGGTGACCTTGATGCGCGGCGCCTTGGAGCGCGGCCAGTTCGCGCAGACCGCCGCGTACGTCAACTCCCGCGCCCCGGCCAGCGGATGGGTGCGCGTGGCCTCGGCGCTCTCCTCCACCCAGTACCGGCTGTCGCGGTTCCACGGGGTGTCCCCACAGGTGACCGCGAAGAAGTCGGCGACGAACTCCGCGCCCATCAGGTGCTTGAGTTTTCCGGCGACCGCCTTCCGCGTCTGCGCCGGAGCCTCCTCCGGATGCTCCAGGAAGGCCATGAGCGAGGCGAGATCCGCGAACTGGCGGTCGTTGTACAGGGCGTTCGTGGCCGCCGCGTCGAGGTGGTTGGGCGTGATGACCGTCCCCTCCACGTCCAGCGGCCGGTCGTGCAGGGCGGCCCGTACCCGCTCGTACGAGGCCTCGGCCTCCTCGGGGGTGCGCCCCTGGTGGTACGTGGCGTCGTTGGCCGCCAGCCACGGCAGGAAGTCCTGTTCGAAGCGGCGCTGGAAGCTCATCGGCTGCCCGGTCAGGAAGGACTGCCAGTCCCCGGTGAAGTCGACGTTGCTGTCGAGGACGACCCGCTCCACGCGGCGGGGGAATTCGGTCGCGTAGTACGCGCCGAGGAAGCTGGCATACGAGGGACCGTAGTACGAGATCTGCTCCGCGCCGAGCAACTCCCGGTACAGGTCCATGTCGTGGACGGCCTGGTCGGTGGTGATGTACGGCAGCAGCCCGCCCGAGTTGCGCTCGCAGGCCCGGACGAACGCCCGCGCGCGGTCGAAGGTCCGCCGGACGGCGGCCGCCGAGCGGTCCCGCAGATCGGCGCCGCCGAACATGGCGTCGACCTCCTCCTGGTCCGAGCAGACGACCTTCGTACTCGCCCCCACGCCCCGCTGGTCGAAGCTGACGATGTCGTAGGCGGCCGCCAGCTTCGGGCTGTACGAGGCGAGCCGGGCCGGGCGGGGGAGCCCGGAGGCCCCGGGGCCGCCGGCCGCCATCATGAGCACGCCCCGGCGCTTGGCGGGATCGGCCGCGCGGTGCCGGGAGAGCGCGATCGTCAGGTCCGGTCCGGAGTCCGGGTGGTACCAGTCCCGCGGCACGGACATCGAGGCGCACTCCAGCGATCCGCCCGCACCGCCCGCACCGCCCGCACCGTCCGCACAGGGCTGCCAGTCGAGCTGCTGCTGCCGGTACCGGCCGGGCACCGGCGGTGTCGCGCCGACCGCTGCCGCGCGGCCCGCGGGGCCCGTGAGGCTCACAGGGCCGGTGAGGGCCGTGAGACCCGCGGCGCTCGCCGGGCCGGCGGGCAGGGCCGCCGCGGCGAGCAGGGCGCAGGCGGCGGCCGTGAGCCAACGCCCGGGCTTCTTGAACACGTGCATGTCTGAACTCCCCCTGGAATCCGTTTGGTCTCCGTGATCGTCCCGCGCCGGCCCCCGCGCGCTCGATACCGCTGCCATCCGCATCCGGGGTGGTACCAGTGCCACCGCGCGGCGGTGCGGCGGGCTTTGCCTCGGGGCGGGAAGTCTGTGGCAGAACCGATACTTCACGCCTCTGTGACGTGTGTCGCACGCAGCGCTACATTGCCCACGCCCCGCAGCTGCGGGGAGGTGCGGGCCGTGCGGCCGGGGGAGGGGCATCGACGATGGGCTCTGGAGTCTTCGCGAAGCTGGGGAGCGCGATCACTGTCAAAACGGCCGCCGTGGCCGCCGCGGGCGCCCTGGTGGTGTCGGGCGCGGTGGGGGCCGGGGTATGGGCGCTGGGCGGCGGCCCGCACCTGGCCGTCGTGCAGCGCAGCGCCTCCGTATCGGTCGCGCCGGGAGGGGAGCAGTCCGCGGTCGCCGCCTGCCTGCCCCACGAGAGGGCGCTCGGCGGCGGGTACTCCGTCACCGGTACGGGCTTCGCCACGAGCAGCCTCTTCGCGGGGGACGCCTGGCTGGTGGCCGCGTACAACCCGGACGCCGCGCCCGCCACCCTCACCTCGTACGCGCTGTGCGTCAACGCGAAACCGGAGTTCCTGGGCGGCGTCACGTGGTCGGAGCAGGCGCACGCCTTCCACGACCGGGGCAACAAGATCACCAGTGCCAGCGGTGGCGGGACGATCCACGACCTCACGACCGACGGGCCGTTCGTGGACGCGGTCAAGCACGCCTCCGCCTCGCCCTCCTGCCCCGGCGACTTCACCTCGCTGGGCACCGAGTTCCGGTCGGGCCGCAGCGTGGCGGGCCGCGCGGTCGCGCCGGTCCCGCTCGACAGCCTGACCACGAAGTCGGCGTTCTCCGGCGCGGCCAAGGCCGTGCCCTCTGTCACGCTCAACCCGGGCAGCCGGCTGAGCAGCGGCGTGTTCCCGGTCCGCGCGTCCGATTTCATCACGCGCCAGACCCGGATCGAGGACCCGCAGCCACCGGAGGCGAACTACGCGGTCACCGTCCGCCCGATCTGCGTTCGGCTGGGGAGCGTGTCCGTGGCCACCGTCAAGGTGGCGGTGGCCGCGGGCGGCAGCACGGACGCGGCCGTGTCCTGTCCCAAGGGGAAGCTGGTGGTCGGCGGCGGCTTCCAGTTCCCCGCGGCCAACGAGCAGGGCACCTCGGAGGCCCCGACGCGCTTCTTCGGCGACGGCTGGCTGTACGCCCCGGCCGACGCGCCGGCGGCCGGTGAGCCCTCGGGCCACAAGGTGACGGCCTGGCACGTCACCGGCAGGAACCAGCAGAAGGCCGGTCTCGACTACTACGACTCGGTCTGGGTCGAGCACAGCGACCGGGAGACGCTCACCGGCAACGGCTACTTCGACACGCACCGCCGCGGCCCGGACGACCAGGAGCTGCACGTCTCGCCGGTGCCGGACAGCCAGGAGCTGGTCGCCAGCGCGGTCTGCGCCACGATCGACGCCAAGGCCACCGAGCCCGCGAAGGCGCCTTCCCCGCCCACCGTCACCAAGCCGGATCTGCCGCACGCCCTCGATCCGGCTCCGGCCCCGACGGACGGCACGGGCGCCACGCCGCCCTCGTCCTCGCCCTCCGCCCCGGCGCCCGGCGCTTCGCCCACGACGGGCCCGTCCGCCTCGCCGGGTACGTCTGCGACCCCCGGCGGTCCCAACCGTCCCGGGACCCCGACCGGGAGCGGCCCGACCCGGCCGGGCACCCCCTCGCAGAGCGGTTCGCCGACCCGGCAGCAGCCGCAGGCCCCGGCGGTCTCCATCCAGCAGCCGTCCGGCGGCGGTCAGTTGCGGCGCGGCTGCGAGGAGCCGTTCGCCGGAACGGCCCGGACCCGCCCGGGTGACCGGCCCCTCACCGACCCGCAGTACACGAGCTGGCGGATCAACGGGCCGAACGGGCCGGTGACGCTGGGCGCGGGCGCGGCCGGCCGCTTCCTCGTCCCCCTGCTGCCGGACGGGACGTACAAGCTGGTGTTCACCGCCACCGATCCGGCGTCGGGACTCAGCGGCAGCGCGGAGACCTCCGTCAGGATCGTCGGCTGCCTGCGCTGAGGACCGAACACGGAAGACTGATCGGTGCACACCCTCGGGGGTAACGGCGTCCGGAGGGTGGCCGGGGCCGGGGACGAAGAGGATCATGAGGGGGCGCCGGCCCGCCGGGCCCCGCCCCGCCACCGAGTCCAGGAGGTACGTGTGTCTGCCGCGTCGAGCACCGCGCCGTCGAACACAGCGTCGTCGAGTTACGCGTCCGGGGTCTTCGAAGTACCGCTGCTGGGCGACACGATCGGCGAGAACCTGGACCGCACCGTCCGCCGGTTCCCCGACCGCGACGCCCTCGTCGACCTCGCCGCCGGGCTTCGGTGGACCTACGCGGAGCTCGCCGCCGACGTCGACGCCCTCGCACTGGGCCTGCTGGACCTGGGCATCGTCAAGGGCGACCGGGTCGGTATCTGGGCCCCCAACCGCGCCGAGTGGACGCTGGTGCAGTACGCCACCGCCAAGATCGGGGCGATCCTCGTCACCGTCAACCCGGCGTACCGCTCGCACGAGGTGGAGTACGTCCTGCGCCAGGCCGGGATCCGGCTGCTCGTCGCGGCGGAGCGCTTCAAGTCCTCCGACTACGCCGGGATGATCGAGGAGGTGGGGCCGCGCTGCCCGGATCTGGAGTTCACCGTCCTGCTGGAGGGCCCGCGGTGGACCTCCCTCCTGGAGCGGGGCCGCCGCGGCGACCCGGCGGACCTGGTCCGCGCGGCGGCGGAGCTGAGCCCGGACGACCCCGTCAACATCCAGTACACCTCGGGGACCACGGGCTTCCCCAAGGGCGCGACCCTCTCGCACCACAACATCCTCAACAACGGCTTCTTCGTCGGCGAGTTGTGCCACTACACCGAGCTGGACCGGGTCTGCATCCCGGTGCCCTTCTACCACTGCTTCGGCATGGTGATGGGCAACCTCGCCTGCACCAGTCACGGCGCGGCGATGGTCATCCCGGCGCCGGCGTTCGACCCGGCGGCCACCCTCGCCGCGGTCGAGGCCGAGTCGTGCACCTCCCTGTACGGGGTCCCCACGATGTTCATCGCCGAGCTCGCCGCGCCCGGCTTCGACGCGTACGACCTGTCCAGCCTGCGTACGGGCATCATGGCGGGCTCGCCCTGCCCGGTCGAGGTGATGAAGGAGGTCATCGACCGGATGGGCATGCGCGAGGTGTCCATCTGCTACGGGATGACGGAGACCTCGCCGGTGTCCACCCAGACCCGCGCCGACGACTCGGTCGAGCGCCGGGTGTCCACGGTGGGCCGCGTCGGACCGCACCTGGAGGTCAAGGTGGTCGATCCGCAGTCGGGGCGGACCGTGCCGCGCGGGGAGCCGGGGGAGCTGTGCACCCGCGGCTACTCGGTGATGCTCGGCTACTGGGGCGAGCCGGAGCGCACCGCCGAGGCCGTCGACGCGGCGCGCTGGATGCACACCGGGGACCTGGCGGTGATGGACGGGGACGGCTACCTGAGCATCACCGGCCGCATCAAGGACATGGTGATCCGGGGCGGGGAGAACGTGTACCCGCGTGAGATCGAGGAGTTCCTCCACGGCCATCCGGAGGTCCTGGACGTGCAGGTCATCGGTGTCCCCGACGCCAAGTACGGCGAGGAGCTGATGGCGTGGGTGCGGATGCGCGAGGGGGCGCGGCCGCTGACCGCGGCGGCCGTCCGCGCGTACTGCGACGGACGGCTGGCCCACTTCAAGATCCCGCGGTACGTGCACGTCGTGGAGGAGTTCCCGATGACCGTGACCGGCAAGGTCCGCAAGGTCGAGATGCGCGAGACGGCGGCCCGCCTGCTGGGGCTCTCCTCGTAGCGGCGGTGCCGCCGCCCCGGGCGGTTCAGCTACGGGGGGACAGCTCGGCCATGGCGCTCCAGCCCTGGCCGGGCACCTCGACGTGGATGATCTCCGGCGTGCTGGCGATGGCGCCGGCGAGGGTCTCCATGCCGGCCTTGAAGTGGTCGGACGCCACGTGCGCGGCGCCCGCCTCGGCGTCGGTGAAGGCTTCCAGGAGCGTGTACTTGGTGGGGTCGTCGACGCTGCGCGACCAGTCGTAGAAGAGGTTGCCCGGCTCGTTGCGGGTGGCCTTGGTGAAGTCGTCGACGAGCGTGAGCCAGTTGTCGCTGTGCTCCGGACGGACGTCGAACCTGACGGCGATGAAGATCATGCCGACCAGCCTGGCACCCCGCCGGGCCCCGCGCATCCCCATCGCGCCGTATTTCCGGCAGCGTCGGAAAACCGCGCGCCGGGCGGGCTCAGGCGCACTCCGCCGCCGCTTGACCGAGCGCCGTGCGGATCTCCCGCGGGCGCCGCCGGAAGTCCTCGGTCGGCAGCGACACCGACAGGGCGTGGACCGCGTCGCCGTCGTGGTCCCGGCCGCGCGGCAGGGCGACGGCCAGGCAGGTGTACGCGGGATCGGCCTCGCCGACCGACACGGCGAAGCCCTGCCCGCGGACCCGGGACAGTTCCGCCTCCAGCAGCCCGGCGCTGGTGATGGTGGCCCCGGTCAGGCGGGCCATCCCGTGCTCGGCCAGATACCGCCGCCGCAGTGGCCGGGGCAGTTCGGCGAGCAGCGCCTTGCCGTGCGCGGTGGCGTGCGCCCGGGTCTCCCGCCCGGGGGCGAACGGATTCGCCGCGTCCGTGACCGGGGCGGTGGTGTCGACGACCGTGATCAGGCCGCCCCGGTAGGCGGTGTAGTACGCCTCCGCGCCGGTGGTCCGGCGCAGCCGGGTCAGCAGATCGGCCATGCGCGGCGCGGGCTCCAGATGGCGCAGCAGGCTCCGGTGCAGCCCGGGGATCCGGGGTCCCAGCACGTACCCCTGCGCGGTGCGGACGAGGTACCCGCGTGCGGTGAGCGGGGCCAGGAGGTGGTACGCGGTGGACAGCGAACACTCCATCCGGCGCGCCAGGGCCTTGGCGCCGACCGGTCCGGGCGCGTCGGCGACGGCGTCGAGGATCGCGAGCGCGCGGTCGACGGACTGGGGACCGGTGGGCGGCATGGCGGGGGTGCTCCCGGTGTGGTGACTGGACGGTGTGGTGACTGGACGGGTTGGTGACTGGACGGGGCGGTTACCGGAGGGGTGGTTTCCGGAGGAGGTGATGACCGGACGGGATCGTGACCGGACGGGGGTGGTGACCGGACGCACCCCGAGCCTATGACGCGGTGGACGGGTGGCGTTCATCGGACGTTGACCCGATGCTGAGCCGGGGCGCGCACAGTCGTCCGTATGGACAGCGAACACGTCGCCCCCGCGAGGCCCTACGGCCCGGCGGCTGCCGACCTCACCGGCGTCCGGGTCACCCACCGCGCGATCCTTGCCGACATCGAGCGCCTCGCCGGGCTGCTCGCCGCTCTCGCCGCGGCCGCCGAACCGGCTGCGCCCGAGCGCGCGGAGGCCATCGCCGGGTACGTACTCCGCTACAACGACGTCGTACGCGGCCACCACCGCGAGGACGAGGTCCTGTGGCCGGTCGTCCTGGACGCCGTCCCCGACGCGGCCGAGGCGGTGGCCGGCATCGTCCGCTTCGTCGCCGACCGCGAGGCGCTCGACGCGCTCCAGGCCGACTGCGACGCGGCCGCCGCCCGCTTCGCCGCCGAACCCGGCCGCCACGCGGGGCGGTTGGCCGGGCTCCTCGCCGACCAGCGGGACCTGCTCGCCGCGCACATCGAAGCCGAGGAGGAGCACGTCCTCCCGGTCATCGCCCGCCGGGTGCCCGGCGCCGCCTACGCCGCCGCGCGGGCCCGCATCCGCGGCGCGGACCGGTCCGCGGACCCGGTGTGGTCCCGTGCCTGGCTGCTGAGCCACGCCACCGAGGACGAGGCCGGCCGCCTGCTGCCCGCGGGCGCCGCGGCCCCGGCCGTCCTGGAACCGCAGCTGCGGGCGTACGCCGCCGAGGCGTCGGTGGTGTTCGCCCTCTGACCGGCAGGTTCAGGGGTGCGTCCACTGCCGGGCGAGCGAGGTGAAGGCCCGGGCGGCGGCGCTCTCATACGCGCTCTCGCGGCGCAGCAGGACCACGGTTCGCGCGGGGAGGGCGGGCGCGAGCGGGACGGGGTGCAGCGGGGTGTCGTCGCGGGTGAGGGCGTCGGGGAGCACCGTGGCCAGCCCGGTGCGCCGGACGATCTCGGTGAGGGCGCTGATGGAGTTGGCCTCGACCGCGATCCGCGGTGCCACGCCGTGCCGGCGGAAGTACGCGTCGATGTGGGCCCGCGTGGCGAAGTCCTCGCTGAGCAACGCGAGGGGACAGAAAGGGAGTTCGGACACCGGCAGGGGTTCGGTGCGGCCGGCGTGCGGGTGGTCGGGGCCGACGACGAGGCCGAGGGTCTCGGTGAACAGGTCGGTGGCGCCGATGCCGGGCAGGTACGCGCCCGAGAAGGCGATGCCGAGGTCGACGGAGTCGGCCAGCAGTGCCGACTCCAGCCGGCCCTGCGTCATCTCCTTGACGTTCAGGGTGATTCCGGGGTGGCGGGCGTGGAGTTCCGCGGCGAGCGGGCCCAGGAGGTACGCGGTGAAGGTCGGGGTCATCGCGAGGCGCAGGCTGCCGCGGGACAGGTCCGCGACGTCGAGTACGGCCCGCTCGGCGGTGGCCAGGTCCTGGAGTGCGCGGCGCGCGTACGGGACGAAGGTCGCGCCGGCGTCGGTCAGGCGTACGGCGCGCCCCGTACGGTCCAGCAGCTGGACGCCCACGGTCCGCTCCAACTGCTTGACCTGCTGCGACAGCGTGGGCTGCGAGATGTGCAGCTCCTCGGCGGCGCGGGTGAAGCTGCCGTGTTCGGCCACGGCCAGCAGATAGCGGAGATGGCGCAGTTCCAGAGGCATGGACATGAGTATAGATCGCAGCAATAGCGATCATGCTCAGCATGTCTTGGACACTATAGACACAGGTCATGCATGGTGGATCTCGTCAGCCCGACCAGGGCCGGCACCACCGAAGGGAGTGACCGTGCACGACCTCAGCGAGGGCCTCGCGCACTTTCAACAGGACGTCTTCCCGGCAAAGGCGGAGCTCTTCGCCCACCTGGCGACCACCCACCGGCCGCAGACGCTCTTCATCGGCTGCTCCGACGCCCGCGTCGTCCCGGAGCTGATCACCCAGCGGGAGCCGGGCGAGCTGTTCGTCATCCGGACCGCCGGGAACCTCGTACCGGCCCACGCGGAGGTCGTGGACGGCGGCGACGGCGATGCTGGCGGTGACGGCGTCGCCGCCAGCATCGAGTACGCGGTCGCCGTCCTCGGCGTGAGCGACATCGTGGTCTGCGGACACTCCGCCTGCGGCGCCATGACCGCGCTCGCCGCCGGGCAGGACCTCGCGGAGCTGCCCGCCGTCGCCCGCTGGCTGCGCTACGCGGCCCCCGCCGGGGCACCCGTCGACGCTTCGGCCGACGCGCCGCCGCGCGAGCTCGGGGCCCTGATCCGCACCAACGTCGCCGCGCAGCTCGCGAACCTCGCCACGCACCCCGCGGTGGCCCGCGCCCTGGCAGCCGGGACCGTCACCCTGCACGGCTGGGTGTACGACATCCCCACCGGCACGGTCGAGCGGATCGCCCCGGCCGCCGGCCGGTCCGCCGCCCTCGCGGCCTGAACGCCCTGCCGACCGCCCCGAACCCACCACTCCACCCCGTAAGGAACCTCGCATGATCCACGCCCAGTTCGACCCCTCCGCCCGCCAGGCCCTGGCCGTCGCCGCCGTCGACGCCAAGACCCGCAAGGACCTCTCCTGGCAGCAGATCGCCGACGCGGCCGGCCTGTCCGTCGCCTTCGTCACCGCCGCGGTGCTCGGCCAGCACCCCCTGCCGGCGGCCTCCGCCGAGGCCGTCGCCGAGCTCCTCGGCCTCGACGCCGACGCCGCGCGGCTCCTCCGGACCATCCCGACCCGTGGCTCGATCCCCGGCGGCATCCCGACCGACCCGACGATCTACCGCTTCCACGAGATGCTCCAGGTCTACGGCACCACCCTCAAGGCCCTGGTCCACGAGCAGCTGGGCGACGGCATCATCAGCGCGATCAACTTCAAGCTGGACGTCAAGAAGGTCGCCGACCCGGAGGGCGGAGAGCGCGCCGTCATCACCCTTGACGGCAAGTACCTCCCCACCAAGCCCTTCTAGGGATCCGACCCTTCTGGGGGCCGAGTCCCTCGGGAGGAACGCCGATGAGTCCTGGAGGGCTCCCTTCAGGACTCATCGGCGTTCCTCCCGCACCGCCCCCCGGTCCAGAACTGCCGTGACCGCCGCCACGAGCCTCTCGCCCGCACGGTCGACGCTCCCGTTCTGCGCGCTGACCTGGGCGCCCTCCAGGAGGAAGGTGATCTCCGCGGAGACGTCGTCGGGCGCGTGCGCGCCCGCCCGCTCGCACATGGCCGTGAGGCGGCGCCGCTGATCGGCCTTGTGGGTCTCGATCAGCAGGCGGGCCGGATGGCCGGGATCGCCCAGGCCGGCGATGGAGTTCACGAACGGGCAGCCCCGCCGGACGATGTCCGGCAGCCCGTCGGCGACGAAACGTGCCACACCGAGCACTTGGGCCCGGCCGTCGTCCGCATGCTCGGCCTCCACCCGGTCGAAGGCGGTCGAGTACCCCGCCGCGACGATCCTCAGCCACTCCTCGATGAGCGCGTCCTTGGTGGCGAAGTGACGGTAGAGCGCCATCTTCGTGGTCTTCGCCCGCTCGGCGATGGCCTGGACTCCGACGGCCCTGACGCCCTCGCGCAGGAACAGTTCCTCGGCCGCGTCGAGGATGCGCTCGCGCGGCGGGAGGCGGGGAACCCTCGAGTCCCGCCCCGGCCTCGGGGTGCTGCTCGTCATGGTGTGCCTCGCTTCGGTCGCGCTGGCCGGCGTCTCTCGGGCCATGTTACGTTACCGACCGCCCCCAAACGATACCGATCGGTATCGCACGGGACCGATCGGAAGCAGAGGTGGGACTCCGTGGAGCTGCACGAATACACCCGGTACGACGCGGTGGGACTGGCCGGGCTCGTGGCCCGGGGAGAGGTGACCCGGGCGGAGCTCACCGACGCGGCCCAGGCCGCGATGGCGGCGGTGAATCCGCGGATCAACGCCGTCGTGGAGAGCTGGCCCGCCGAGGACGCCCCGGCCCCGGGCGGCACCCCGCTCGCCGGCGTGCCGTTCCTCATCAAGGACGTGGCCGTGTCCATGAAGGGCAAGCGCGTCGAGTGGGGCAGCCGCCTCGCCGCCGGCAACGTGGCGGGGGAGGACTCCTTCCTGATGCGGAGGTTCCGCCGGGCCGGCCTGGTGACGGTGGGCCGCACGGGCACGCCCGAATTCGCCTTCAGCACGACCACGGAGCCGGTCCTGTACGGAGCCGCCCGCAACCCCTGGGACCTCACCCGGACACCGGGCGGCTCCAGCGGCGGGTCGGCCGCGGCCGTCGCCGCCGGCGTGACTCCCCTCGCGCACGCCACCGATGCCGCGGGATCGATCCGGGTACCGGCCGCCAGCACCGGGCTGTTCGGGCTCAAGCCCACCCGGGGCCGGGTCTCCATGGGGCCGGACGCCGACGAGGTCTTCAACGGTCTCGCCGTGCACGGCGGACTCAGCCGGACCGTGCGGGACAGCGCCGCCCTGCTCGATCTGATCCAGGGCCCGGAAACCGGCGACCCCTACTTCGCGGAGCGCCCCCGTCGCCCGTACCTCGAAGAGATCACCAGGGAACCCGGCCGCCTGCGCGTCGGCCTGGTGACCGCTCCCGGGAGCGGACGTGCCGTGGAACCGGCTGTGACCGGGGCCACCCTGGCCGCCGCCCGGCTGCTGGAATCACTCGGGCACCAGGTCGACGTCACCACCGTGGACCTCGGCGTGAGCTGGGAGGAGTTCGTCCTCGCCAACGCCCGCCTGTGGTGCGCGAACCTGGTGCAGTGGATCGACGGCTTCGCCGGGGCGTTCGGCCGGCCCGTGGACGAGTCCACCGTCGAGCCCGAGATGCTCGCGAGCTACGCGTGGGGACTCACGGTGAGCGGCGCGGAGTTCGTGCACGCCCTCGACGTGCGCAACCGGGTCGCCCGCTCGATCGGGGCCCACTTCGAGGCCCGGGACCTGCTGCTGACACCCACGCTCCCCGAGCTGCCCGTGGCCCTGAACACCTATGGACAGGGGGCGGAGAACGCCGACGGGCCGGGCTGGGTGGAGCACCTGTTCCACCGCTCGCCGTTCACGGCCGCCTTCAACGTCGCCGGCACGCCCGCCATGTCGGTGCCGCTCGGATCCGACCCGGTCACCGGCCTGCCGATCGGTGTCCAGTTCGCCGCCGGCTACGGACGCGAGGACGTGCTCTTCCGGCTCGCCGCGCAACTGGAGAAGGCCGACCCCTGGGCGGAGCGCAAGCCGACCGTGTGGGCGGGCGACACCCCCTAGGGGGTGTCCGCGCCGAGCAGGGTCTCGGCGACGGCGGTGCGGGCGTACAGCACCGAGCGGCCCGCCCGGTGCGCGCTGACCAGGCCCGCGGCGCGCAGCGCGGTCAGGTTCTGGGACACCCCGGCCGCCGACAGCCCCGTACGCCGGGCCAGTTCGGTGGTGGAGGCCGGGGCCTCCAGCTCCGCCAGCAGCAGGGTCCGGGAACGGCCGAGCACCGCGGCGACGGCATCCGCCTTCGCGGTCGGCGGCCGGGACGCCCACAGCGCGCCGACCCCGCGCGCCGGGTAGGCGATCTGCGGCGGATCCGGCGGAGTCATCCGGGTCAGCAGTCCCGGCCCGAGGAAGGCCGAGGGCACCAGCAGCAGCCCCCGGCCCGCCATCTCCCGGGTCAGCGGCCGGGTGCGGCGCACCAGGCTCAGCGCGTTCTCATCCCAACGCACGGCACTGTGCAGCTCGTTGATGACCCGGCCCGCGCCCTGCTCGGCGGCCTGCCGAGCCCGGTGGAAGACATCGGCCTCCAGCACCGCGCGGATCCGCGCCCAGTAGGGGGCGAGCGCCAGCTTCCAGTACGCCTCGACCTCCTGCGCCAGCCGCGGCAGGCGGGCCGGCGGATCCGCGTACAGGGACCGTGCGCGGGGGCCGAGCGAACCCTGGTGGTGGCGCAGGTGGTCGAGATTGCGCCGAACCGTCTCGGCGGGGGCCGCCACCAGCTCGGCCAGCTCCGCCGCCAGGGCGGGGGCCGGTCCGGCGGGCGCGGGGTTGAGGAAGTGGGGCACGTACTTCGAGGACGGGATCAGCTCGGCGAGCCACCGCCGGTCCAGCCCGGCGGCCGCCAGCCGGGGCCGCACCTGCTCCGCCCAGGGCCGGTACACGGGCGACAGGGCCCCGTCGTTCAGCAGCCGCCGGAAGCTGGTCACCACCTCCCAGAGCGGGGAGACGGCGAACCTCATCTGCGCCAGATCACCCGCCGAGAACGCCAACTCCGCCAGCGGGACCACCCCTTGGATTCACACATGCCCGAATCAATGGCCCCGACCCTACCGCGCGCAGATCATTCCGGCATGACCTCCACGACCTCCACTGCCTCCACGACCTCCGCGACCTCCGAGGCCTCCGCAACCTCCACGACCGACACACCCGCTCAGGCCGTCACCGCGGCCGCCTCCGGCACCTGGCGGCTCGGCGACCTCGAAGTGAACCGCCTCGGCTTCGGCGCGATGCGCCTGACCCAGAACGGCCCGGCGTTCGCCCCCGGCGCCGCCCCCACCGACCGCGGCCGGGCGATCGCCGTCCTGCGCCGCGCCGTCGAGCTCGGCGTGAACCACATCGACACCGCCGCCTTCTACTTCTCCCCGCTGCGCTCCGCGAACGAGCTGATCAACGCGGCCCTCGCCCCCTACCCGGACGACCTCGTCATCACCACCAAGGTCGGCCCCGGCCGGGCCCTGTCGGGGGAGTTCCTGCCGCACGCCACCCCCGGGCAGCTGCGCGGCCAGGTCGAGGAGAACCTGCGCCAGCTCGGCCGCGACCACCTGGACGTGGTGAACCTGCGCATCGTCGGGACCGATTCGATCGCCGAGCGCTTCGGCGCCCTGGCCGACCTGCGCGAGGCGGGACTCATCCGCCACCTCGGCCTGTCCAACGTCCAGCCCGAGCACCTCGCCGAAGCCCGGGCCATCGCGCCGGTGGTCTGCGTACAGAACCTGTACGGGCTCGGCGCCCGGCCCGAGGAGGAGGCGTTCCTGCGCACCTGCGGGGAGCAGGGGGTCGCGTACGTGCCGTTCTACTCGATCGCCGGCACGGGACGCGAAGCGGGCGCGAGCGGCGCCGAGCACCCGGAGGTGCTCCGCGTCGCCCGCGCCCACGGGGTGGGCGCCGCCGAGATCCGGCTGGCGTGGACCCTGCACCGCGGACCGCACGTCCTGGCCATCCCCGGTACGGGGAACCCGGACCACCTCAACGCCAACGTGGCCGCGGCCTCCCTGCGGCTGTCCGCCGTGGACCTCGCCGTCCTGGACTCCGTGGGCCGCGACGACTGACGGCCGGGCGGTACGCGGCCCGGCCGTCGATCCCCGGCACGGTCAGCGGGGGCCGACCGGCCCCTTGCCGGCGACGGTGTTGCCGGTGACCGCGCCGTCGGCGCCGGCCAGGGTCACGGCGTGCCGGACCCCGTCCGGACCGAGGACGACGGCCAGCCAGGCGCTGCCGCCGCCCTCCTGGGCCACGGCCCGCAGCGATTCGAGCTTGCCGCCCTCGACGGCGGCCGTGGCCTTCTCCACGGCCTGCGCCGCCGTCAGTGCGGGCAGCGGCACCGGGGCGGCCTTGGCGGAGCCGTCCGCCCGGCCCCCGGGACCGCGGCCCGCCGGCCCGCGGTCGCCCGGGAAGACGCGGTCGCCGTCGACGACCTCGGGCTCGCCGCCCTTGCGCGGCATCGGGCCCTCCCACCCCTTCATCGGCTTCTCCCCGGGCCCGTGCGCACGGACCTTGGCGGCGAAACCGCCCCGCATGTGGTCCTTGTGACCGTGTTCGGCCACGGCCACCGCCGCCAACCCGCCGCCGATCACGACGACCGCCCCGAGGGCCACCCATCGGGTACGCCCCTCACGGGCCAGCCGGACCAGCCGGCCGCGGCGGCCCGCCGCCGCACCGGTCGCGTCGGCCGCGGTCTTGGCCTCGCCCTGGCCTGCGGGCGGCTCGGTGGGCTGGGGACTGGACTGAGTCATCGACATGCTCCTCGTGTTCTCCGAGCCGTCTGCCCGGCTCGCCAGATCCTGCGCGCCGGATGCTGAAGCTCTGCTGAAGCCGGCTGAAGACCTCTTCAGCAAGCGGCCGACGCGACCTGAGAACCTGTCCCCATGCGCGTACTGGTGGTCGAGGACGAACGGCGGCTCGCCGCTGCCCTCCAGCGGGGTCTGCGGGCCGAGGGTTTCACCGTGGACGTGGCCCACGACGGCCCGCAGGGGCTGTGGCTGGCGGGCGAGCACGACTACGACGCCATCGTGCTCGACATCATGCTGCCCGGACTCAACGGCTACCGGGTCTGCGCCCGGCTGCGCGCGAGCGGCTGCGAGTCGGGGATCTTGATGCTCACCGCCAAGGACGGGGAGTACGACGAGGCCGAGGCCCTCGACACCGGCGCGGACGACTTCCTGTCCAAGCCCTTCTCCTACGTGGTCCTCGTCGCCCGGCTGCGCGCCCTCATCCGGCGCACCGGCCGCCGCAGCCCGCAGGTCATGGAGTTCGGCGATCTGGTGATCGACCCGGCCCGGCAGCGGTGTACGCGGGCCGGCACCGAGGCCCGGCTGACCTCGCGCGAGTTCGCGGTCCTCGTCCACCTGGCCCGGCGGGCCGGGGAGGTCGTCCCCAAGCGGGAGATACTGGAGCACGTCTGGGACGCGGCGTACGAGGGCGACCTCAACGTCGTCGAGGTCCACGTCAGCGCCCTGCGCCGGAAGATCGACGCACCCTTCGGCCGGGCCGCCGTGGAGACCGTCCGCGGAGCGGGCTACCGGCTGGCGGCCGACGGTGGCTGAGCGCGGCGCCGGCAGCGCCGCCGCCCGTTTCCCCGGCCGCCTTCCCCGGCGCGCCTCCGGCCGGATCCGCGACCTCGCGCGCGGCCCGCGCCCGAAGTCCGTACGCGGCCTCGCGCGGCGTCTGCGGCCCCGGTCCGTCCGCGCCCGGGCCACGCTCGGCGCCTCCGCGGTGGTCGCCCTGGCCCTCGGCGCGGCGTCCTTCGCCCTGCTCGGGATCCTCGACGGCAACCTGATGAGCGACGCCCAGGCCGCGGCCGAACGCCAGGCCCTCTCCACCGCCGGTCTCGTGGCCGCGGGCGGCCGGTTCGACACCGTGGTGACCCCCGGGCGCGGCGCCGACTTCGTCCAGGTCGTCGACGCCCGGGGCCGGGTCCTGGCGGCGAGCCCCAACCTCGCCGGCCGCCCCGCCCTCTCCCCGGCCCGGCCGGGCAGACCGGGCACGGTCCGCGACACCTGGAAGGAGGGCCCGGCGCGCGGCGACCGCCGCCACCGCGTCGTCCAGGTCACCACCGTCACCGCGGACGGGCTGGTCACCGTGTACGCCGGGACCTCCCTGCGGGAGGCCGACACCGCCGACGACGTCATCACCGGCGTGCTCGCCGTCGTGGTTCCGCTGCTCGTGCTCACCGTGGCCCTGGTCACCTGGCGGGTGACCGGCTGGGCGCTGCGGCCCGTCGAGGCGATCCGCGCGGAGGTCGCCGCGATCAGCGACCGCGACCTGCACCGGCGGGTCCCGGTGCCGCGGAGCCAGGACGAGATCGCGCGGCTCGCCGTCACCATGAACGCCACGCTGGACCGGCTGGAAGCCGCCGGGATCCGCCAGCGCCGGTTCATCGCCGACGCCTCGCACGAGCTCCGCAGCCCGATCACCGTGCTCCGCACCCAGCTGGAGGTCGCCCAGGCCCACCCCGACCCGGCGCTGTGGGGCGAGCTGGTCAGCGGGGCCCTGGAGGACACCGTACGGCTGCAGGACCTCGCCGCCGACCTGCTCCTGCTGGCTCGCCTGGACACCGGGGAGGCGCCGCCGGACGCCGCGGTCGACCTGGCGGACGTGGCCCGGGAGGCGGCCCGCTCGCGCCGGCGGGACCGGATCCCCGTCGACATGGAGATCGCTCCCGAGGCCGTCGTACGCGGCAGCACGCTGTGGCTCTCCCGGCTCGTCACCAACCTGCTGGACAACGCCCAGCGCCACGCCGACCGGCGGGTCCGGCTCGTCCTGCGCGTCGACGGGCCCCGGCGCACCGCCGTACTGGAGGTCCGCGACGACGGTCCGGGCATCGCGCCGGCGCACCGGGAGCGGGTCTTCGAGCGGTTCACCCGCCTCGACGACGCCCGCAGCCGCGACGAGGGAGGCACGGGCCTGGGCCTGGCCATAGCCCGCGACATCGCCACCCGCCTGGGCGGATCCCTCAGGGTCGAGGACGCGCCGGCCGGCGCCCGCCTGGTGGCCAGGATCCCCCTGGAACCTGATGGAAGCGGGGCGGACACCGGGTTCTGATTGTTCCCCGTTCTGCTTTTTTCGCACCTGTCCAACTCTGTTCACTCCATGCTTGCTTCGGCTCCTGAAGGGGGGCGTGGCAACGCCATGAGCCGCATCCCGGACAGACATCAACCAGGCGCAAAAGCAGCCAGAGGACGGCGCGATGAAGAACAACCGGATGATCGTCACCGTGGTGGCGCTCTTAGCGATCTTCGCTTTCAGTGTGGTGATGGTGGTGGCGGGACAGCCCGTCGCGGCCGTCACCGCCCTGATCCCGTCGGTCGCACTGGGAGTGCAGCAGATCGTGCAGGCGGGCACCGGGGTGGCCGAGGGCCGCCGCGAGCGGGCCGCCGCACAGGTCCCCGACCGGGACGAGGAGCCGCGGGGATGAACCTCCACTCGGCACCCCAGGACCTCCCCCCGGGCCGGCGCGGCAAGCCCGGCCGGCCGCTGGGTCCCATCACCGACGGCACCGGACCGGCGCACCGCGCCTGGCTGGAGCCGCTGCGCGAGGCCATCCACGGCAGGGGAGTGACGCTGGACGAGCTCCAGACACGCACCGGCCGGGACAAGGGGCACATCTCCGAACTGCTGCGGGCCGTCGGACGCTACCCCCGCTGGGTGTTCGTCCGTACGGTGCTCCTCGCGCTGGAGCGGCCCGGCCTGCCGTACGACACCATGCGGCTGCGCTGGGTGATCGCGGCCCAGGACATCGGCAAGCGCACCTCGTGGATCAAGGACTGCCTCCACGAGGGCGGCGCCCGCCACCGCACCGCCACCACTTCGGCCCCGCTGGACTTCCGGGCCTTCCAGCAGATGCACCGCCCGCACTACACCAGCTACGCCTCGGCGTTCCTGCGCCGGAGCGGCCTGGTCGAGAAGGCGGTCGACGACGTCTTCACGCTCCTGCTGATGCTGTGGCACGACGCGCTCGCCAGCGAGAACCCCGAGCGGTTCGCGTGGCCGTTGCTGCGCCGGACCGTGCTCGAACGCGCCCCGAAGGAGAACGGCCGCCCCTCCCTCGTCGAGGCCGCCTTCGACACGGTCGCCCTCGGCTTCGCCCCGGACCCGATCGGGCAGGTCGAGGAGTCGATGGCCCTGTTCCGTGCCGTCGGGGAACTCGCGCCGATGCAGCGGGACGTGATCGTCCTGCTGTACCTGTGCGGACTGGAGGAGGCCCGGGCGGCGGACGAACTGGGCGTCTCCCTGGCCTCCGTACGGTCCACCGCACGGCACGCCAAGCGCAATCTGCACGCCGCCCTGTACCCGGACACCACCACCGAGGAGGAGGTCTCCGGTGACCTCGACCATTGACCAACTGCTGGCCCGCGCCCGTCTCCACACCACCTCCCGCGCACCCGCCGACATCGCGGACACCGGCGGCGCGCCCCACCACGGGGCGGTCGCCCGCTCGCTCGGAGCGGCGGCCGGCGAACCGCAGAAGGACATGCGGGGAGCCGCCCGCGACCTCCAGGCCCTGTGCGAGACGGCCGTCACGGGCACGGCCGTCACCGCGCTCGGCGACTTCCTCACCCACAAACTGCCCCAGCCCTCCGGGGCCCGCGTCCTCGGCTGCATCCTGCTGCTCACCGACGCCGAGGACTCCGCCCGCTTCTGGTGGCAGTACGCCGCCGGCGCCGGGGACTCGATCGCCTCGTACTGCCTCTACCTCCACCACCTCGCGCTCGGCGAGAACCACGAGGCGGTCTGGTGGCGCCGCCAGACGGCGCCGACCGCCACGGGGCGGGCGGCGGAGGTACGGGACGCCCCGGGCCCGTCGGATGCCCTGGGCCCGTCGGACGCGCAGGACGCGGCCACGGTGGTCTTCGACGGCGCGGAGCGCGACCTCGCCGCCGATGCGAGCCTGCCCACCACCCTGCGTGTCCTACGGGCGCTGCGGCCCGGCGGAGCCGGGACCGGGCGCGGCACCGGCACCGTCAAGGCCGTCATGGACTACGTGTCGGCCGCCGTCAGCTACGTCGACGACGATCTCGAACTCCCCTTGCCCGACCCGGACTTCACCGACCGCATCCGCGATCTGACGGCCGCACCGAGCCGCCCGCCCAAGCCGGGACCCCGCACCCCGCCCCGCCTCCCGCCCCGCCTGCGGACTACTTGATCAGGTAGGAGCCGGGCAACGATTTGACGGACCGTAACCCCGCGCTGCACCATTCCACTAAGGCATTAGTGGAATGAGGCAGAGGCATGATCGAGTTTCAGGTGGACCGGCACAGCGGTGTCGCCACGTACCTGCAGCTCGTCAACCAGGTGAAACAGGCGCTGCGACTGGGCGTCCTGGAACCCGGCGACCGGCTGCCGACCGCCAGGGCCGTGGTGGAGGCCACCGCGATCAACCCCAACACCGTGCTGAAGGCCTACCGCGAGCTGGAGCGCGAGGGCCTCGTCGAACCCCGCCCGGGGCAGGGCACGTTCGTCACCCGCTCGCTCTCCCGCCCCGAGGCCGCGGCCGATTCGCCGCTGCGCGCCGACCTCGTCGCCTGGGTGACCCGGGCACACGCCGCGGGGCTGGGGCGCGAGGACGTCCTGGCGCTCGTCGAAGCGGCGCTGGCCGAGGCCGCGGCGCGGCCGCGGGGTCCGGCGGGGTCCGCGCGGGCCGGCACGGAACGACCGTCACGAGAGGACACCACGTGAACGACCCGACCGCCGAACCGGCGCTCCGGGCAACCGCGATAGGGCAGAACTTCCGGGGGAACCGGGCCCTGCACGACTGCGATTTCGAACTGCCGGCGGGCCGGATCGCCGCGCTCGTCGGCCCCAACGGGGCCGGCAAGAGCACGCTGTTCCACCTCATGACCGGCCTGCTGCGGCCCACCAGCGGAGAGATGCGCGTCTTCGGCGCCTTCCCCGGCACCCGGGCCGCCCGCACCCGGACGGCCTTCGTCAGCCAGGACAAGCCGCTCTACCCGCAGTTCACCGTCGCCGACATGCTGACCGTGGGCCGCAGACTCAGCCCCGGCCGCTGGGACCAGGCGAAGGCCGAACGCATCGTCGGCGAGGGCGGGATCTCGCCGAAGACCCGGATCGGCACCCTCTCCGGAGGCAAGCGCACCCGCGTCGCACTGGCCCTGGCCCTCGGCAAACAGGCCGACCTGCTCCTGCTGGACGAACCGCTCGCCGACCTCGACCCGCTGGTGCGCCACGAGATGACGGGCCTGCTCATGGCCGAGGTCGCCGACCGCGGGATCACCGTCGTGATCTCCTCACACGTCCTGCCCGAGCTGGAGAACGTCTGCGACCACGTCCTGCTGCTCCAGGGCGGACGGATCCGGCTCGCCGGCGACACCCAGGACCTGCGGGAGGCGTACACCCGGCTCACCGGCCGCGCCGACCCCGACACCCCGGACGGCCTGCCGCGCGGCGCCGACCGCGGCGCCGTCGTCCACGCCACCACCACGGGCCGCCAGTTGACCGCGCTGGTCCGCAACGCGCCCGGCACGTCCCTCCCGTCGGGGGTCGACGAGCGCTGGATCACCGCCACGCCCTCCCTCGAAGAGCTCCTGCTCGCCCACCTGCGCTCCGCGCCCCAGAGCGCCGCACACGCAACGGAGGCCGCGGCATGACCGGCACCCTGTGGCTCGCCTGGCGCCAGCAGCGCCCGCTCATCCTCGCCGGAGCCCTGCTGGTCACCGGCCTCACGGTCTGGGTCGCGCTGGGGCGGGCGGACCTGATCGAGGCCATCAGCGGCTACGACCTCTCGCAGTGCAAGGGCTGGAACGGCAGCTGCCCGCCCGAGACCTACGACGCCATGACCGAGAGCAACGGGGGGATCCGTACCCTGGGCGCCATCGGCCTGGCCCTCCCGGCGGCCATCGGCATGTTCTGGGGAGCCCCGCTCATCGGCCGCGAGCTGGAGAGCGGAACGATCAAGGTCGTCCTCACCCAGGACGCCGGCGCCCGCGGCTGGTTCGCCGCCCGGTTCGGCCTGGCCGCGCTCTGCGCCGTCGCCCTCTCCACCGCCGTCGCCGGACTCATCGCCTGGTGGTGGGCGCCGATCTCCAACATGTACGACGGCGTGTACTGGCACGACCCGTACATCCTCAACGCGTCCGGCCCCTCCGCCGTCGCCGGCGCCCTGTTCGCCCTGGCCGCCGGTACCGCGATCGGCCTGCTGGTCCGCCGTACGCTCCCCGCGATGGGCCTGACCCTCGCCGTGGTCCTCGCCGCGGCCGCCGTACTGACCTTCTTCCGCCGGGACTTCGTCACCCCCGTCGACCGGGTCACCGCCGGGATGACGCCGAAGCAGCTCATCGGCAGCGCCTGGTCCGCGGGATACCGCTACCTCACGCCCGACGGAGCCCAGCACCCGCTGGAGAACTGCCTGTTCTCGGGCGAGGAGCTGCGCCGGTGCATGGACGAGCACGGGTTCACGGGCCGGGTCCACAAGGTGTACCCCAGCTCCGACTTCTGGACCTTCCAGGGCATCGACACCACGGTCTACCTGCTCCTCGCCTTGGCCCTCGTCACCTTGACGGCCGCCCTGCTGCGCCGCCGCCGCCTCGGCTGAGCGCCACGTTCCGGCCCCTTCCACCGCGTCCTCCGGAGGAACCTCCCATGGCAACCAAGAAGAACCTCGTCGCCAACCGCACCACCCTCACCCACAAGGTCCGCTACGCGGCCCGCAACCCCGCCCGCATCGGCCCGTACGTCCGCCGGGCCGCCCGCGACAGCTGGCTGCGGCTCAAGCACCCCGACCACGTGGGCTACTACCGGGCGGTCATGGCCTCCGACACCGCCCGCAACCCCGAGGCCGCCGTCGGCAGCCAGACGCACGACCGCTGGCTGGCCCTCGGCAAGATGCAGTTCGACTACCTCGCGGAGCACGGGCTCGCCCCGCACCACACGATGCTGGACATCGGCTGCGGCAACCTGCGCGCCGGATGGCGGTTCATCGAGCACCTCGACCCCGGCCACTACTACGGGATCGACATCTCGCCCGACATCCTCATATCCGCCAAGCAGACGCTGGCCCGCCAGGAGCTGCAGGGCAAGCTGCCGCACCTCACGCTCACCCAGGACCTCACGCTGGACTTCCTGCCCGACGCGTACTTCGACGTCGTGCACGCCCACAGCGTGTTCTCCCACTCGCCGATGGAGATCATCGAGGAGTGCTTCGCCCACGTCGGCCGGATCCTGGCCCCGGGCGGCTTCTTCGACTTCACCTTCGACCGCACCGAGGGCACCGAGCACCAGGTCCTGCGGGAGGACTTCTACTACCGCACCCAGACCCTGGTCGACCTCGCGTCCCGGCACGGGCTCAAGGCCCGGTTCATGGAGGACTGGGAGCACTTCGGCCACGGACAGTCCAAGATCCGCGTCACCGCCTGAACACCGGCCCGTGCCGCTCGGCGGAAATCCGCCGAGCGGCACGGGCCGGGTCGGGCCGCCGGGTCAGCGCGAGCCGTGCTCCGGCAGGTCCTGCTCGGCCGGGGCCGCGGTCGCGGTCAGGGCCGGGAGCAGCGCGAAGCTGCGCTGGGCGGGGGCCGCAGAAGGAGCCGCGGCCGGAGCCGGCGCCGGGGTCTTCTTCCCGCAGAACGCGCCTTCGAGCGTGCCGCCCAGGGCCGTGTTGGCCTCGCCCTTGTTCGAGGTGTTCGCCACCGCGGCCAGGCTGCGCTTCCCGTCACGGGTGGAGAAGGCGTACGTGTAGAAGCCCTGCACCGTGCCCGTGTGCCCGTACACCGAGGTACCGCACGACAGGTCGTAGCGGCGCAGGCCCAGCCCGTAGAAGCGGGTCTTCGCGGCGTCCGTCGGGGTCATCGTGAGCATGGCGTCCAGCGTGCCCGGCTTCAGCAGCTTGCCGCCGAGCAGTGCGGACGTGAAGGTGTTCAGGTCGGCCGCGTTCGAGATCATCGCACCGGCGGACTGCGCCCAGGACACCGTCTGCTCGGTGGAGTCGACCAGCGGCGCCCCCGCCTCGTCCGGGTGCAGGTACCCGTGCAGGTGCGCGCCCTTGATCTCCGTCGAGGGGTGGACGTACGAGGTGTTCTTCAGCTTCAGCGGCTTGATGATGCGGCTCTGGTACTCCTTGGCCACGCCGTGCCCGGTGGCCTTCTCGATGAGCATGCCGACGACCACGAAGTTGGTGTTGGAGTACTGGTACGACACGCCCGGCTCGGTCGTGCGCGGCTCGCGCAGCGAGAGGGCGACCAGCTCCTGGTAGGTGAAGACCTTGTTGCGGACGGCCTCGAAGCCCGGCACGGTCTTGTCGAACATCGCGTTCGTGTAGTCCGACAACCCGCTGCGGTGCGTGAGCAGGTGACGGACCGTGATCCGGTCGTCGGGCAGCAGCCCGGGCAGGTACTTGTTGACGGGGGCGTCCAGGCTCAGCTTCCCCTCGTCCACCAGCTGGAGCAGTACGACGCTGGAGAACGACTTGGTGACGCTGCCGATCCGGAAGCGGCCGTTCACGTCCATGGCCGCGCCCGTGGTCCGGTCCTGGACGCCCACCGCACTGGTCAGCGGCGCACCGGAACCGGTGATGCGGACCATGGCGCCGGGGGCACCGACCGCGAGGGTGTTCTTCAACGCCTGCGTCACGGCCTCCATATCGGGCGCGGGGGCGGGCGCCGCGGCGGCGGTCTGCGCCGCCGGGGCGGAGAAGGGGTTCGCGGCCGCGTGGGCGGCGGTCGCCGGCACCCCTGCGGCCACGACGGCGAGCAGGGCGGCACTGAGAGTCAGGCGTCGGTCGAAAGGCAGGCGCACGGTGTTCCTCAACTACGGGTCATGGAAAGGCTCTAGCTGTCGCAGCGCGCGAACTCGCCGCCGCGGGGCGGTCAAGTCCGCGGGCTGTGATCGTACGTGCCCCCCGGGTACGGCTCGTGCACCAGCCGCCTCAGAACGTGCAGGCAGGGGCGCTTTTCAGCCACGCGGTGCCCGCGCGCAGCCGGCAGATCGCCGCCAGCCGGGCGCCGGGATCCGGGTCCCACAGGCGCACCGTTCCGTCGTTGCTGCTGCTGGCCACCGTCCGCCCGTCGGGGGAGAAGACCACGCCCCACACCGCGCTGGTGTGGCCCGTCAGGGCGGCCCACAGTCGCCGCCCGGCCAGGTCCCACAGCCGCACCGTACGGTCGTTGCCGCTGCTGACCAGCCAGTGGCCGTCGGGGGAGAAGGCGATGGCGCGGACGGAGCCCGTGTGACCCGACAGCACGGTTTCGGCCCCGGCCCCCCACCGCCGGGCGTCCCACAGGCGTACGGTGCCGTCGTTGCCGCTGCTCGCCAGCGTCCGCCCGTCCGGGCTGAACGCGACGGCCCGCACCGCGCCCGCGTGCCCGGTCAGCGTGGCCAGCGGCCGCCGCCCGGGCACGTCCCACAGACGTACGGTCAGATCGTCGCCGGCGCTCGCGAGCGTGCGGCCGTCCGGGCTGAACGCCACGTCGTTCGCGAAGTCCGTGTGACCGGTGAGCGTGTCCAGGGCCGTACGGGAGGCCACGTCCCAGAGCCGGACCGTCCGGTCGGAACCGGCCGAGGCCAGCATCCGCCCGTCCGGGGAGAAGGCCACCGCGTACACGATCCCGCCGTGACCGGTCAACGTGCCCAACGGCGTACGGGAGGCGGTGTCCCAGAGCCGGACCGTCCCGTCGGAGCCCGCCGAGGCCAGCAGCCGGCCGTCCGGCGAGAAGGCCACCGAGAACACCGTCCCGGTGTGGCCCGCGAGCGTCCCGACCACCCGCCGCCCGGCCACCTCCCACAACAGCACCGTGTGATCGGCGTCCGCGGTGGCCAGCAGCCTCCCGTCCGGGCTGTACGCCGCATGCCAGACCTCGGTGAACGGGCGCGGGGTCAGCACCGCACCCCGCAGGTCCCAGAGCACCACCGACTGGTCGAAGGCAGCGGTGGCCAGCAGCGCGCCGCCGGTATCCACCGCGACCCCGAGCACGTAGTCGGTGTGCCCGGCCAGCGTCGAGACCGGCCGGCCGCTGCGCACGTCCCACAGCCGGGTCGTGCCGTCGCCGCCCGCGCTGACGACCGTGGCGGCGTCCGGGGTGTAGGCGACCGCGTTGATGTCGTCGTTGTGCCCCGTCAGCGCCATCGTCGTACGGCGTTCGGCCACGTCCCACAGCCGCAGGGTCCGGTCGACGCCCCCGGAGGCCACCGTCCGCCCGTCCGGCGCGAACGCCACGCCCAGCACCTCGCCGGTGTGCCCCGCGAGGACGGCGATCTGACGGCCCGCCACCGGGTCCCACAGCCGTACGGTCTGGTCGGCGCCCGCCGACACCAGCGTCCGGCCGTCCGGCGCGTACGCCAGGGCGTTGACCCTCCCGGCGTGCCCGGCCAGTTCGGTCACGGCCGCTCCGCCGCCCGCGGGATCGCACAGCCGGACCGTCCCGTCGGCGCCCGCCACGGCGAGCGTGTGCCCGTCGGGCGCGAAGGCCACGGCCCGGGCGTCCGCCGTCTGCGCGGGGAGCACCGCGATGCCGTGCCCGCCCGTGTCCCACACCCGGACCGGCCCTTCCGTGGACGTCGCCGCGAGGGTTCGGCCGTCGGGCCCGAAGGCGATCGCGCGGACCCGGCCCGGCATGGTCAGGGTGAGCGTCGTCCGCCGGTCCGCGACCCGCCGCAGCAGCACCTTCCCGTCGGAACCGGCGCTCGCCAGCAGCCGGTTCCCCGGGGCGAACGCCACCGCGTTGACCGGTCCGCCGTGCCCCCCGAGCCGGGCGAGGAACGGCTGGGACTGCGTGCTCAGCAGCGCGCCCCGCGACTCGGGGTTCGCCTCCGTGCGGTACGCCTCCTCCGCGAGCCGCATCGAGTCCTCGGGGCGGCCGGCGGCGAGGGAGGTGGACCGGCCGGCGAGGGCCTGCGCCCGGGCGGTGCGCTCCTGATCGAGGGCGCCCGCCCGTTGCCGGTACGCCACCGCCCCGGCGGTCAGGGCCAGGGCCAGCAGGACGACGAGCAGGGCCAGCATCCGCTGCCGCAGCCGCACCTGGCGCCTGGCCTGCGTCCGCCGCGCGTCCTCGGCGGCCCGGCTCGCACGCAGGAAGTCCGCTTCCCGGGGACCGAGCCGGCTCCCGCCGTCGAGTTCGTCGGCCCAGGTGACGGCGGCGCCCAGCCGGCTCCCGCGGTACAGGACGGACGGATCGCGGCCCTCGCGCTCCCACTCCTCGGCCGCGTGGGCCAGCTGCCGGTGGAGCAGCAGCCCGTCCCGGTCGGCGTGGATCCAGCCGCGCAGCCGCGGCCAGGCGTGCAGCAGGGCCTCGTGGGTGATCTCGACGGTGTCGCTGTCCATCGTGATCAGCCGGGCCCGGACGAACGCGTCGAGGGCCACCGCGGCCCGGTCCGCGCCGGCGAGCTGATCCATCAGTTCGGTACGGGCCGTGCGCCGCCGTGTCGCCCCCGTGCCGTCGGCGACGTGGACCAGTGCCACCAGGATGCGGCGGATCGTCCGCTGCTCTTCCGGGTACAGGCGGGCGAACACGCTCTCGGCGGTGTGCGCGACCGCGCCCTGGATGCCGCCCGTGTCCTCGTACCCCGCGACGGTCAGGGTGGCGCCGGCGCGCCGCTGCCAGGTGGCCATCAGCGCGTGGGAGACCAGCGGCAGCGCACCCGACGGAGTGTCACCGGGCGCGGCCGCCCCGGCGCCGGCGGCCGCCGCGGGCTCCTCCCGCAAGCCCGCGTCGCGCAACAGCAGGGGGACCAGGCCCGGTTCGAGGGTGAGCCCGGCGAGCTCCGCCGGGCGGGTGATCGACTCGCGCAGCTCGGCCACCGACATGGGCGGGAGGACGAACAGCCCTTCGGTGCAGGCCGCGGCCAGTCCGGGCAGGTCCAGGCAGCTGCCGGTGAAGTCGGCCCGTACGCCGAGCACCACGACGGCCGGGTCGGGCGCCCTCGGCTCCGGCCCGGCCGTGGCCAGGGCGCACAGGACGCGGACGAAGCCGTGCCGCTCGTCCTCGTCGGAGCAGAGGGTGAAGAGTTCCTCGAACTGGTCGACGAGCAATACCGGCCGTACGGGGGGCGGCCGGTCCTCCGCGGCCCCGTCCGGGGTGTCGTCCGCCCGTGCGCGGACGGCTTCGAGCAGCCGCTGCGGCCGGTCGCGCAGCTCCCGTACGGTGATGCCGAGATCGCCGCCCAGCACCTTCGCGGTGCTGTCCAGCAGCTCCTGGAGCGGATGCGCGGTCGGGGTGAACCGTACGACCGGCCACCCGTCGGCGCCCGCCGTCGGGAACCCGCCGGGGCGCCGCAGGGCCGGTACGAGACCCGCGCTGAGCAGGGAGGACTTGCCGGCCCCCGACCGGCCGACGAGCACCAGCGGGCCGCTGCCGATCCGTTCGAAGACCCGCTCGACCAGGGCGGCGGTCACCCGGTCGCGGCCGAAGTACCAGGCCGCGTCGCGCGAGGTGAACGCGGCGAGGCCGCGGTAGGGGCATTCGCCCGCCGACTGCGACTGCGACTGCGACTGCGACTGCGCGGCTTGCGCGGCGGTGCGGGGTTTGGGCACCTCGGCCTCCGGGACCAGCTGGAGGAGGGTGCCCCCCGCCTCCAGCACCCGGTCGCAGCGCAGCGCGACGTCGTGGGTGACGCGCTTGGCGCCGGTCTCGATCTTGCTCAGGTAGCCCTTGCTGTAGTGCGTACGACGGGCCAGGTCGGCCAGCGACAGACCGCGCTGCACCCGCAGCCGCCGCAGCTGGGCGGGAAAGGCCGCGGCGGATCCGGCGGCTGCGGCCGCTGCGGGTGGATCGGGCTGGTGATCGGTGTGGTGATCGGTGTCGCGTCCGCGGTCCGGGTCCCCCACGGCATCCCCCATGGCACAGCGCGCCCAGGTCGTGAGATGGAACGTCCCAGGCTACCGCGGGGGTCGGACGGCGGAACGCGCGTCGCGTCGGCGTGGCGGAAAACGCGCAGTGCAGCGGTCTTCCGGTGGCGCCGGGGGAGCGGCGACACCGGAAGACCACGAACAGGTGCCCGGTTACGGGCGATTGAGGGTGATCGAGTTGATCGGCCCGAGGTCGGCGTAGACCCCCGTGCCCTGGGCGATGGGGGATCCGCAGCCCTTGCCGTCGTAGCCGGTGCACAGGCTCGCGGTGGCCCCGCCGTACTGGTTGTTGAGGACCCAGTGGCGGCCGTACTGGTTGCTCAGGTTGTGGGCTCCGTAGCTGGTGAAGACGTGGCTCGGCTTGACGGCCGGGTTCTGGTCCTGCGGGTAGATGCAGACCGACCCGTACGGACAGCCGGCCCAGTCGTCGGCGGGCTTGGCGTCGGCCGAGCCGCTCAGTGCCACGACGGCCGCCGCGGCGGTGGCGAGCGCGGCGGCGCCGCGGATCATCTTGCGCATCATGTCCCCCTGTTGGGTTGCCTCGGTGTTGACGTCGGGACGTGGGGACGTCGTGTCGTCCCGACGTCCCGGCGTGCTGACGTCTTCAGCCTTGCCCGGCGGCCCACGGGGGTCGACGGGTTTCCCGTCGCCCATCGGCGGGCCCGGCCGGGAAACCCTCCCTGACCTGCCCGGTCACCGGACCGAGGGCAACCCGTCACCGGTGGTCACCGGCCGGCTCCCGTCCGGCGCCGTGATGTCGTCCTCCCCGATGACGGGCAGAATTGAGGGGGCAGCCCGTGTCCGCCGCGCGGGCGCCGGTCAGCCACGCGCGACGAGACGCGCGCAGAAGGGGGCCTGCCGATGCCAGCGGACCGGCTGGGGGGCGTGGACGACCCCGGCCCGATCCGGTCCGAACCGGGGTCCTTGCTGGAACACGTGGTGGTGGCGGTCTTCGGCATCGACGACGAGGACAGGGTCTGCTACTGGGGTCCCGGAGCTCAGAACCTCTTCGGCCACGAGGCCGGGTCGGTGCTGACCCGGCCCGCGGCCGTCCTCTTCCCCGAGCCGGCCCCCGGCGAGGGCCCCGGCACGGCCGCGCACCTCGCGGAGCGCGCCCGGGCCCTCGGCTACTGGCGCGTACGGCTGCCCGCGCTCCACCGGGACGGCTCCGTGTTCGACTGCGGCTTCCGGGTCTTCCCGATGACCGGGGCCTCCGGAGCCTCCGTGGTCATCGGACTGGCGAGCCGGGGCGACGAGCTGGACCGGGTCAAGACCAACCTGTCCTTCCTCGACTCCCTCTTCGAGACCTGCCCGATCGGCCTGGTCATGCTGGACGAGGAGCTGCGCTACGTCCACCTCAACCAGGCCCTGGCCGACATGGACGGGATCCCGCTCGACGCGCACCTGGGCCGCCGGATGGCGGACGTCATGATCACCTCGGACGGCGGGGAGTACCAGCGCATGCTGCGGTCCGTCGCGCAGGAGGGCCGGACCGTCGTCGGCACCCTCGTGGGCCTGCGCACACCGGGCCACCCCGACCGCGACCAGGTGCGCTCGGTCAGCTTCTTCCCGCTCACCGGCGCGGGTGACACCCGGCGCGGAGTGGGCGGACTGCTGCTGGACGTCACCGACCGCGAGCAGGCGATCCTGGAGGCGACGGCCGCCCGGCAGCGCCTGGCCCTGCTCGACCGGGCGGCGGCGGGCATCGGCACCACCCTGGACCTGAACACCACCGCGCGCGAGCTGGTCGGCGCGGTCGTCCCGGAGTTCTGCGACGCCTCCGTCGTCGAACTCGTGGAGTGGATGGACGAGAACGAGGCCTTCGACCCGGCGCTTCCCGTGACCACCCGCCGGATCGCCTCCGGCACCACCCTCCCCGAACCCGCCGTCGAACTCGTCAGCGGTCTGGAGGAGGTCACGTACCCGCCAGGATCCAATATCCACCAGATGCTGAGCACGGGCCGCCCCGTCTGCTTCACGGTCGACGAGGACTTCGCCACCCGGACCGTGGTGCACCAGGAGCGCGCGCAGCTGCTGCTGGAGAGCGGGCTCACCTGCATCCTCATGGCACCGCTCATCGCGCGCGGCACGGTGCAGGGCATCGCCATGTTCGGCCGCTCCGCCGCCCGCCCGGCCTACGCCGAGGAGGATCTCGGCCTCGCCGGCGAACTGGCCTCCCGGGCCGCCCTGTGCCTGGACAACGCCCGGCTGTACGGCAGGGTCCGGGACATCGCCCTCACCCTGCAGCGGGCCCTGCTGCCCAGCGCCCCCGCGGCGGGCCCGTACGTGGACATCAGCCACCGCTACCTGCCCGGCAGCCGCGGCACCGAGGTCGGCGGCGACTGGTACGACGCGATCACCCTGTCCGACGACCGGGTGGCCCTCGTCGTCGGCGACGTGATGGGACACGGCGTACCGGCCGCGGCGGCCATGGGCCGGCTGCGGATCACCGCGAAGACGCTCGCCCGGCACACCGCCGAACCCGCCGCCCTGCTCCAGGAACTCGACGCCTGCGCGCAGGAGGCCGGCATCGAGTGGGCGACCTTCCTGTACCTCCTGTACGACCCCCACACCGGCCGCGCCCGCATCGCCAACGCCGGCCACCCGCCGCCCCTGGTACGGCACCGGGACGGGACCGTGCACGCCATCGGCGACGTGCTCGGGGTGCCGCTCGGGGTGGGCGGCGTACCGTACCGGGCGATCGAGGTCGAGATTCCCGAGGGTGCCACCGTGGCCCTGTACACCGACGGTCTCGTCGAGGCCCGCGGCCAGGACATCGACACCGGGATCGACGCCCTGCGCGATCAACTGCGCGCGCCGCTGGGTTCGCTGGAGGAGGGGGCCGACCGGATCCTCGCCAATCTGCTGCCCGATGCGGCGACCGACGACACGGTCCTGGTCCTCGCCCGGGTCAGCGCGGTCCCCGGCCGCACGCCGGGTACGGGAACCGGATCACGGCGCAGGGCGTCGTCGTAGCCGTGCGACCTGGGACGGGGAGCCGGTAGGGAGCGGGGCGCGTGGCCGAGCAGGGGGCGGGTCGGGGGGCCGGGGCGTGGTCATGGCCGCGGTCGTGGTCGTGGTCACGGTCGCGGCGCGGCCGGGGGCGGGTCCTCGCGGGCGCCGCGGTCCTCCTCGCCTGCCTGCTGGTCTTCCACGGCGCGGTGCCCGATGCGCTGCCGGGCCGTCCGGGCAGCCTGCTCGAAACGTTCCTGCCCTGGCTCGGCCTGGCCGTGCCGGTCCTCGCGGCCCTGGCACTGCTGCGCCGCTCGGCCGTGGCCGGGCTCGCGGCGCTGCTGCCCGCCGCCGCCTGGCTCGCCCTGTTCGGCGGCCACCTGCTCCCCGGCGACGACCGGGCACCCGGTCTCCTTGCCGTCCAGCACAACGTCAGCGACGAGAACCCCGACCCGGCCGGCACCGCCCGCGCCCTGGCCGGTACCGGCGCCGATCTCCTCGCGCTGGAGGAGCTGACGCCCGCCGCCGAGCCGGCGTACGCGGCGGTGCTGGCAACGCGGTACCCGTACCACGCGGTGTCGGGCACGGTCGGACTCTGGTCGAAGCACCCGCTGGCGGACGTACGGCCGGTGGACATCAGGCCGGCCGGCCTCGGGGAGGACTGGAACCGCGGGCTGCGCGCCACCGCGCGCACACCGCGGGGCGAAGTCGCCGTGTACGTGGCGCACCTGCCCTCCGTCCGCCTGAGCCCGGCGCACGGCTTCGGTTCCGCACGCCGCGACGAGAGCGCCGCACTGCTCGGCGCCGTGATCGCCGCCGAGCCGACTGACCCGCTGATCCTGCTCGGGGACCTCAACAGCACCGTGGACGACCGCGGACTGGAACCCGTCACCTCGCGCATGGACCCGCCGAGCCGGGACTTCGCGTTCAGCTGGCCCGCCTCGCTGCCAGTGGCCCGGATCGACCAGGTCCTGACCCGCTCGGCGACCGTCACACGGATCCGGTCGCTGCCCGCGACGGGCAGCGACCACCTGCCCGTCGCCGCTCACATCACGTGGCGCGCTCGTGGACGAGGTCGGTGAAGCGCCGCAGCCCGTGCTCGCCGTGGCCCAGGAAGAGGTTGGGCTCCACCAGCTCCAGCTCCATCACGACCGGCGCCCCGTCGTCCGCCGTCGCGATGTCGACCCGCGCGTACAGCAGGGCCCGCGCCCCCTGCGCGGCCGCCAGCGCGGCCTCGGCCAGGGCCAGTTCGGCCGCGGACGGCCGGTGCGGCACCAGGTCCGGATGCGGCACGCGGTCGTTGTCGACGCCCCCGACGTCGGTCAGGACCGGCCCCTTGCGGATCGCATGGCTGAAGGAGCCGCCGAGGAAGACGAGCGCCCGTTCGCCCTCGTCGATCCGGGTCAGGTACGGCTGCACCATCGCGGTCGATCCGGCCGCGTGGAGCGCCGCGACGTGCCCGGCGGCCGCCTCGTGGTGGTGCTCCGCGTACCGCGCGGTGTCGCGGGCGCCGGCCGAGACGGTCGGCTTGACGACGAACTGGCCGTCCCCGGGCAGGACGAGGGCCTCGCCGGGGGCGATGAACCGGGTGGGCACGACGGGGACGCCGCGGCCGGCGAGCTCCCCGAGGTACCGCTTGTCGGTGTTCCAGCGCACCAGAGCGGCCGGATTGTCGAGCCGCGTCGCGCCCTGCACCGCGTCGGCCCAGGCCAGGAACTCCGCCCGGCGCGCGGCGTAGTCCCAGGTGGAGCGGATGACCACCGCCGCGCACCGCGACCAGTCGAAGTCCGGGTCGTTCCAGGCCGCCGCCACGGCGTCGACCCCGCGGGCGCGCAGTGCTTCGAGCATCAGCGGCAGGTCGGAGTCCCAGGCCAGGCCCGGGGCCGACGTGGCCAGGGCCACTCTCGTCGTGCCGGTCATCAGCAACTCCCCGTCTCTTCGCCCGTGCCGCCGGCGCCGCCCGGCGTCTCGACGCGCAGCAGGACGCCCCGCTCGTCCCGTACGTAGACGCGGTCGCGGTTCTTGGCCAGCTTCCGCTCCACCTCGGACTCCAGGTCGATGCCGTTCATCTCGGCGAGCGCCACGAGGTACAGGAGCACGTCCGCGAGCTCCTCGCCGAAGTCGGGCAGTTTCCTGCGCCAGGCGGTGAAGGCCTCGCCGACCTCGGCCGTCAGCAGCCCGAACTCCAGCGGCACGTCGGTGGTGTTGAAGCCCTTGGCGAGCTTGTTGTCCCAGGCGAGCTGCTGGGCCGAGCGGATGTCCACCGGTTCCTCCGGGCGTGCGTCACGGGCGCTGGCTGCCCCGGCAGCCTAACGAGGGGCGGACCCCCCGGCCGGAGCCGGGGCCAGACCGTCGGCGACCAGCCCGGCGAGGACCGCCTCGCCCAAGGCGTGCACCGCGGACTGCGGCCTGACCATCACCGTGAACTCCTTGATCCGGCCGTCGTCGGCGAAGTGCAGCAGGTCGATGCCGTGGATCGCCTTTCCGTTCACCGTCGCCCGGAACAGCAGGACCTCCGACGGGGCCACGGAGCCGTCGACGCTCGTCTCGGCGCTGCCGGCGTACTGCCCGACGTAGTGGAAGTCCTCGAAGGTGCGCAGCAGCACCCCGAAGAGCCCCAGCACCATCGGCCGCCCCTCGAACGGCGTGAACTTCACGGGGCTGTACAGGCGCACGTCCTCGGTGAACAGGGCCTCCAGGGCGGCGAGGTCACGGCTGTCGACGGCGGCGCGGAAGCGGTCTGCTGCGGTCACGGCTTCTCCCTGAGGGTCTTCTACTCATCAATGTGATTAGTCAGTTTCTTGAGTATCATGCGAAGGGTGTCCGTGCACAGGGGCGACCCCGGAAACAGGGGCGAGAAGGAGGAGAACCGATGGCTTTGCGCCACGCCGTACTGGCGGCGCTGCTGGACGAGGAGCTGAGCGGGTACCAATTGGCGAAGGCCTTCGACCTCGGCGTCGCGAACTTCTGGCACGCGCTCCCGCAGCAGCTCTACGCCGAGCTGACCCGGCTGGAGCAGGACGGCCTCATCACGGGCCGGGAAGTGGTCCAGGACAGCCGGCCCAACAAGCGCCTGTTCACCGTCACCGGCGCCGGACTCGCCGAGCTGGAGCGGTTCACCGCCTCCGCCACCAAGCCCTCCTCCATCCGCGACGACCTCATCGTCAAGGTCCAGGCCGCCGACCACGTCGACACCGCGACGCTCGTCGCGCAGCTCACCGAGCGCGCCGCCTTCGCCCGGGCCAAGGTCGACCTGTTCGGCGGCCTGCTGCGCACCATGCGCCGCGACCGCTCCGAGGAGGACTTTCTGCGGCACGGCGAGCGCATCGGCCCGTACCTGACCTGCCTGCGCGGTCTCGCCTTCGAGCAGGGCAACCGCGACTGGTGCGAGCGCACGATCGCGGTCCTGCGGGAACGGGAGGCGGCCCGTGCCGCGCGCTGAGCACCCGTACCAGCGGTACGTCGCCCTCGGCGACAGCCAGACCGAGGGACTCGGGGACGGCGACGACACCACCGGCCTGCGGGGGCTGGCCGACCGGCTCGCCGAGCACCTCGCGCGCCACGACCCCGGCGTCCGGTACGCCAACCTCGCCGTCCGCGGCCGGCTCGCCGGGCAGGTCCGCGCCGAACAGCTCGGCCCCGCGCTCGCCCTGCGCCCCGACCTGGCCACCGTGGTCGCCGGGGTCAACGACGTGCTGCGGCCGCGGTTCGACGCCGACGAGGTCGCCGGCCACCTGGAGGCGATGTTCGCCGCGCTCACCGCCCAAGGCGCCCGGGTCCTCACGCTGACCTTCCCGGACCTCGCGCGGATCACCCCGCTCGCCCGCCCGCTCGCCCCGCGCGTGAGCGCCCTCAACGACCGGATCCGCACGGCCGCCGGGCGCCACGGAGCGGTCGTCGTCGAGACGGGACACCATCCCGTGGTCACCGACCCCCGGCTGTGGAGCGCGGACCGGCTGCACGCCAGTCCGCTCGGTCACGAGCGGATCGCCGCCTCGCTCGCGCACGCCCTCGGCCTGCCGGGCAGCGACGACTCCTGGACGCACCCGCTGCCGCCCGACCGGGCGGCCCGCCCCACGGTCGCCGCCGAACTGCGCTGGGCCGCCGCGTTCCTGGGGCCCTGGCTGGGCAGGCGGCTGCGCGGCCGCTCCTCCGGGGACGCCCGTACGGCGAAGCGCCCCGAGCTCCTGCCCGTGGCCGCCTAAGGAGTTGCCGCCGCCGCCAGGCGGTGGCGCTGCACCGTGCGCGCGTAGAAGAGGTGTGCGATCGCCTCGGCGGCCAGCAGCAGGACCACCACCCACGGCGCGAGGTACCCGGCGGCCCGGACCACGAGCAGGGGGATGCCGATACCGGGAACGGCCCACACGGCGACGGAGGCCGGCGGGCGGCCGTAGCGCAGCGCGATGGCGGCGTGGGCCGCGTGGTACAGGGCCAGGCCGCCGGCCAGGACCCACACCGCGCCGGTCGGCAGATGGGCGTGGTCGGCGTCCTCGACGGCGGTGGCCAGCCCGGCCGCCATGCACAGGACGCCCGCGGTCACGAAGAAGTGCAGGAAGCCGCCGACGTCGCGGGCGAGCAGGTAGGCCTGGCGGTCGTCGGCCCTGGCGAGCATCAGCTCGGCCGAGGTCGAGCCGAAGTCGAAGTACGACCACCAGAGCGCGGCGAGGAGTACGAAGCCGAGGACGCCGACGACCCCGGCCCGCAGGGTCCAGGTGTGGTCGGCGGAGGTCACCAGCGCGATGACGGACTCGCCGAGCACGATGATGACGAAGAGGCCGACGCGTTCGACGATGTGCCCGGTGTCCAGCCGGGCGGGCAGCCCGCGGCCGCGCGCGCTGAGCAGCAGCACCATCTCCGCGGCGATGAGCACCGCCCACACGACGTACTGCCAGGGCGCGGGCACCGCGGCGGACCCGGCCCACAGCAGGCCCGAGGCCAGGCAGTAGCTCAGCGGGCGCCAGCGCGGGACGCGCAGGGGTTCGGGGTACCTGGTGGCCGGCCACCACAGTCCGAGCAGCACCAGCCGGGTGCCGGCGTACCCGAGGGCGTAGACGGAGCCGCGGTCGGTGTCGGCCTCGGGCACGGCGCAGGCCATGACGGCGATGCAGAGCATGGCGGACAGCATGAGCAGCCGGCGCCGGGGGCCGTTGTCGACGAACAGGTTCGCCGAGACCATCAGGTTGATCCACAGCCACCAGGGCGGGAAGTAGAGCCCCAGGAACACGGCGAAGTCGCGCAGGCTCGGATCGCCGTGCAACCGGTGGGCGAGCTGGGAGGCGAGCGCGACGAAGACGAGGTCGAGGAAGAGTTCGAGCCAGTCGGCGTGCCTCCCCTCCTCCGGGCGACCGGCGTGGTCCGCCTCCGCGCCCGACTGGGGTGTGCTCATGCGTCCGCCCGGGTCCGTTCCGCCGCCCTCGCGGCCTGCTTCCCCGTATGACATCACGGTACGACTAGTCGAGGGCGTGCGACGCGGCACGGGCCTCCAGGGGGTGCCGGCGTCCGGGGACGGAGGCGAGCAGGGCGCCGGTCGAGGCGAGGCAGACGACGAGGGAGGAGATGGTGATCGACAGGGACACCGCCGGAGTGCCCACCGAGAGGGCTGAGGTCGCCAGCAGGGCGGCGACCATGCCCGTGGCGTTGATCAGGTTGAGCCGGCGGCTCGCGTAGGTGTGCAGTGCCTCGGCGCTGCCGGAGGGATGCTGACGCCGGTTCTGGATCTGTTCCAGGAGGCTGGCCATGACCACGGCGACGGGGATCACACCGGACCACTCCGCGTATTCCACGAAGAGCTCCAGGATCGTCGCGGCCAGGCAGACGAGCAGGCAGAACAGGTTGACCCAGATGACCCGGAGGACGTCCTTGCGGCGCGGCACGTAGTACAGCCGGAGCATGGTGCGTTCGACCCGGTGGGCCCCCTCTCCCGCGGGCCCCTCGCCCTCCGCGGACTCCGTGGCCCGGGACTCCCCGAAGCGGACGACGAACTGCTCCGGCAGCCCTTGCGGGGCCTCGTCCTCCCAGTCGGCCGGGGCATGGGCCGGTTCGATGGCCCACCGCGCGTCGGACGTCCCGATGCCGGCCAGCTCGACCCCTTCGGGCGTGGGGACGGCCAGCTGGTTGCGGGCCTCGGTCGGCAGGCAGAGCTCCAGCTCCGCCGAAACGCCGAGCAGCCCGTGGCGGCGCAGGGAGCATGTGCCGTCGTAGCCGTAGTGCAGTCGCCGGGAGGTGCCGTACGCGGTGTCCAACTCGGCGACCAGCGGGAGGTAGCGGGTGGCCGCGAGGATCCGGGCGCCGAGCTCGCCGCCCGTGGTCTCGGTCGCCGTCGCCAGCAGCGTCGCGACGGTGTCGTGCTGGCGGCTCCGCACGGCGGAGCTGAGGGCGAGGGAGATCTCCCGGTGCGAGGCGTGGGCCTCGGTGCCGCGTCCGCGTCCGGGTCCGGTGTCGCCGTCGTCGTCGCCGTCGTCCCCGCTGTCATCCGTGCTGTCGTTCCCGAGCCAGAACGAGACCGCGTTCGCGATGTACGACTGCACCTCGATCTGCTTCAGTGAGGGCACCACCCCGCCGTTCGCGTCCCTGATGTCGAGCTTGTCCAGCGTCTCGCCGTAGTTCCAGGGGAAGATGTCGATCACCGCGTGGGTGCTCTGGTCACCGGAGGCGTGCAGCGTCGAGGTGATCGAGTGGTGCGCCCTGCGCCGGCCGACCACCTTGACCATGTGGTCGCGGCGCATGACGGTGTGCGGGAAGTGCGCGAACTCCTCCGCGACGGACAGGCTCGCGGACACCTCCGGCCTGCCCCGCCGCTCCGGGCTCCGCCCGGCCTCCAGCGCCAGTGCCGCCGTCAGGGTCGGGGCGGGGGCCCGGCGTTCGCTGTAGTACGTGACCAGGTCGCGGGCGAGCCGGCCGATCCGCGCGGCGGCCAGGTCGCGCGGGGGCCGGGAACCGGCCAGCAGTCCGTCCAGCCGGACGATCGCCCGGCCGTCGACCTCCGCCTGGTCGGCCAGGATCAGCGCGACGGACCGTACGACCTCCGCCAGCAGGGTGAGCTCGCGGGTGTCCGCCCCCGACCTGAGCGCCGCGGCCGCCGCCCGGCTCGCCGCCTCCGGATGGCCGGCGAGCAGGGCCGTGTGGGAGACGGCCGCCAGCCGGTTGAGGGCCCGGTCCGGATTGCAACAGGCCAGGTGGCGGACCTGTTCGACGTACCAGCCGATCCTGTCGGTGTTGAACGGGTCGAGCGGCTGGTGGTAGTACGCGGCGGCCAGCCGGTGCGCGCGTCTGAGCGTCGCGTCGTTCTCCTCGCCGAGCCGGCCGAGGAGGTCCTTGCGCAGCAGGGTCCGCAGCCGGAACTCCTCGGTCGGCGCCATCGGGCGGGGCTCGATCACGGGCAGCCGCACCAGCGGCCCGCTGTCGGCCGGGACCCCGAGCGCATCGGCGGTGTACTCGACGATGTCCGGATCGAACCAGTCGTACACGCAGAGGTGTTCGAGCAGCGAACGCCGGGCGGGCGGCAGCGCGGCGAAGGTGCCGCGGATGCGGCGCAGGACGAGGTCCGTGTCCAGGGGTCAGCCCTCCCGGGTGAATTGGGACAGGAACTCCGAGATCGCCGAAGGGAGCCCGTCCAGCTTGCCGCACAGCTCCTCGGCGGACCCCTTGAGCTCTTCGATGCCGACCAGGTCGATCCACTCCTGGACGGTCGCGGCGTCGAACGGAGGCAGGATCAGGTTCCGGACGGCGCCGGCGTAGGGGTGCGACAGGCTGGGGACGCTCCGCCCGGCGAGGAAGACGGTGATGCGGCGGGTGGCCAGCAGGTCCGGCAGGAAGCTGGTGCTGATCCAGCGCTGTAGTGGCGGCTCGCAGCGGTCGAAGCCGTCCAGGACGACGATCGGTCCGGAGCCGGAGCCGGAGCCGGAGCCGGAGCCGGCGCCGGTCGCCGACTCGGTCAGGCGCGCGACGAGTTCGTCGCTCAAGGCCGAGTTCTGGGTCTCGCGGTCGGCGTTGACGCTCAGGGCGATGTCGAGGTGCGAGCGGTCCATCGACATCCCGTGGAAGTTCACCGTCGGCACCTCGCCGTAGCGCTGCTTGAGCGCGCGGAAGGAGTCCATCGGGATGCCCTGGCCGGACGCCTGCCAGCAGATGCGGTTCAGTACGTCGAACGCCGCCCAGGTGGTGGCGAGGTCGACGTAGCAGACCGTGCTGTCACCGTGCCGCTGGTGGAGCTCGATGAGCAGGGCGGTCTTGCCGATTCCCTCGTCGCCCTCGAAGAACAGGGCCCGGTGCGGAGCGCCGTCGCTGATCACTCGGGCGGCGTCCGCCAGTTGCTCGGCGCGGTCTACGTGCACGCTTTCTTCCCCCCGGAAGTCCCCTGAGCGCTGCCGGCCGGATCAGCCGGCGGGCTGCCCGCCGCTGCCGGGTCCCGTCCCCGTCCCCGTCCCCGTGCCTGCGCCCGGCCCCGCGCCCGGCCCCGTTCCGGTGTCGGGCTCGGGGTCGCCGTCCTTGCGCACGACGATCCAGCTCTCCTCCACCTTGGTGTCCACGAGCCCGACCTTCGCGCCCTTGACCGTGCTGACCAGGGACTTCAGGATCTTGGAGCGCTTCGTGTGGACGTCCTGCTGGGCCGGGTCCGGCTCCGGGGCGGTCTCGAAGGCGAGGCCCCACAGCCGCACCCGCAGCTTCTTGATCCGGTGCCGCATGGACCACAGGACGAAGCCCAGCACCACCACGACCGCCACGGCCACGGCGGCCTGCTGCCAGTTCTCGATGACCACGCCCACCCCCCTCGGTTGGCTTGATAGCGCCGAATGATGGCACGGGGCGGACCGCTCGATTCCGAGCACCGATGGATTCAAGCCATGTGCGGATGTGTCGACAGCGCCGCCTCGACCGCGGCTTCGGCATGGATCCGTGCGGTGGGGAAGACGGGTACGGGGCTCTCCCCGGCGCCGATGAGCAGCTCGATCTCGGTGCAGCCGAGGATGACCCCCTGGGCGCCGGCGGCCACGAGCTCCTCGATGACGCGCTGGTAGGCGGCGCGCGACTCCTCGCGGACGATGCCGAGGCACAGCTCCTCGTAGATCACCCGGTGTACGAGCGCGCGCCCTTCGGCGTCCGGGACGCGCACCTCCAGCCCGTTCGCGGCGAGTCGGCCACGGTAGAACTCCTGCTCCATGGTGAACGCGGTGCCCAGCAGGCCGACGCGCGTCAGTCCCGCCGCCTTCACGGCGTCGGCGGTGGCGTCGGCCAGGTGCAGGAGGGGCACCGAGATGCCGGCTTGGACCCGGTCGGCGACCTTGTGCATGGTGTTGGTGCAGATGAGGACGAGATCCGCACCGGCCGCTTCCAGCCGCTGGGCGGCCGCCGCCAGAACCTCGCCGGCCTCGGCCCACCGTCCCTCGGCCTGGAGCCGCTCGATCTCCGCGAAGTCCACGGAGTACAGCACGCAGCGGGCCGAATGCAGCCCCCCGAGCCGGTCGCGGGTGAGCTCGTTCACCAGGCGGTAGTACTGGGCGGTCGACTCCCAGCTCATTCCTCCGAGCAGTCCGATCATTTTCATAAGCGGATACGGCAACAGGCCGTATTTGTATAAGGATTGCTTTGATGTGTTGAGGGGTGGGCGAACCACTCGCCGCCGGTCCCGGGGGTCCCGGCGCCGGCGGCGGCTCGTGGTTCGGCGGGTGATCACCCCCAACGGTCAGGACTCCGCGGAGCCCTCGCGCATGACGTTTTGGAAGGCCGTCATGCACGGCATGCAGTGGTGGTCTGTTTCGGCGTTGCCTCCCGGCTGGAGGGGGCGGCCGCACAGGGTGGCCCGGCGGTCACGGGCGACGACGTGCCATACGAGGCCAGGCCCTGTGGCCGCCTCACCGACCTGCATTTCATACATGAGAGTGCTCCATGTGGTGGACAGCTCTGTGTCTCCACCAAAGCAGTGCGCGGCGCCGAAAGCCTGACGGGTGAGCCGTCCGGGTGACGTCCGCCCGCCCGATTCGTTCACCTGTGCGATGCGATCGGGGCAGGTGTCGCGATACAGAAATACCCCGGACCAATTGACGGCCGGGGTATTCGTCAGCGTATATTTGATGTTTCACGCCCCGATGACAACAGGGCATGAAAAAGCTTTACGAGGACATCGTATCGGGTCGGGAGTGGCATTGTCAACCGTGGAATTCCGTAATGAGCAGCAATTCATCGACGAGCTCTATGCGCGCCTGGACGACCTGCGCGACCAGGCCGAACGGGCCGTGCAACAGGCCCTGTCCGGGGCGGGGACCGGATTCCAGGCGCGACTGGAGCGGGACGTGGTCGTCGCCGAGCAGTCCGGTCTGCTTTCCGCGCTGAACGCGGGCGAGAACGGTCTGTGTTTCGGCCGGCTCGAGTTCTCCGACGGACAGGACCACCACATCGGCCGTATCGGAATCAGGCAGGACGACGCGGACCGCACCCCCCTCGTCCTCGACTGGCGGGCCGAAGTCGCCCGACCGTTCTACCTCGCCACCGGGCATTTCCCCATGGGCCTGCGCCGGCGCCGCCACATCACCACCCGCGGCCGCGAGGTCACGGCTCTCCACGACGAGATCCTCGACCTCGCCGACACCGAGCGCACCGGCCACGAGGGGGCCGACGCCGACGCCGTGCTGCTCGCCGCGCTCGACGCCGCCCGCACCGGCCGCATGCACGACATCGTCCAGACCATCCAGGCCGAGCAGGACCGCATCATCCGCTCGCCCCACCGCGGCGTACTGGTGGTGGAGGGCGGCCCGGGAACCGGGAAGACGGCCGTCGCCCTGCACCGGGCCGCCTACCTCCTCTACGCCCACCGCGAGCTGCTCGCCAAGCGCGGGGTGCTGATCGTCGGACCCAACCCGGCGTTCCTCGGCTACATCGGCGAGGTGCTCCCCTCCCTCGGCGAGACCGGCGTCCTGCTCTCCACCCTCGGCGAGCTGTTCCCCGGCATCCGGGCGACCGGCACCGACCGGCCCGGCGCCGCCGCCGTGAAGGGCCGCGCCGAGATGGCCGACGTCCTCGCACGCGTCGTACGCGACCGGCAGGCGCTGCCGGAGACCGTCCCCGCCGGCACCGGCGAGGACAGCGCCGTGCTCCCGGAGCCGGCCGTGGAGATCGACCACGACGACTACGGCACCCTGCGGCTCGACCGGACCATGGCGTACGAGGCCCGGGACCGGGCCCGCGCCACCGGGCTGCCGCACAACCTGGCCCGCCCGTACTTCGCGTTCCGCGTCATCGACTCCCTCACGCAGCAGCTCGCCGACCGGCTCGGCGCCGACCCGTACGGCGGCCCCAACCTGCTCGGCGCCGACGACATCGCGCAGCTCGGCAAGGAGATCGCGACCAGCGCCGAGGTGCACGCCGCGATCGACGGCCTCTGGCCGCCGCTGACGCCCCGGCAGCTCATCGCCGACTTCCTCGCGGACCCCACCCATCTCCCTGACCACGAGGCGGGGTTGATCCGCCGCACGACGGACGACTGGACGCCCGCCGACATCCCGCTGCTCGACGAGGCCGCCGAGCTGCTCGGCTTCGACGACAGCGCGCAGCGCGCCGCCGAGGAGCGCGAACGGCAGGAACGCATCGCGTACGCCCAGGGCGTCCTGGACCTGTCCCAGGGGTCCGAGTCGTACGAGTTCGAGGACATGGAGAACGAGTTCCTCGCCGCGCACGACATCATCGACGCCGAACGGATGGCGGAGCGCCAGGAGGAGGCCGACCACCGCAGTGCGGCCGAGCGGGCGGCCGCCGACCGGACCTGGGCCTTCGGGCACGTCATCGTGGACGAGGCGCAGGAACTGTCCGAGATGGCCTGGCGGTTGCTGATGCGGCGCTGCCCCACCCGGTCCATGACGCTGGTGGGCGACCCGGCCCAGACCGGCGACGAGGCCGGCTGCGGTTCGTGGAAGCGGATCCTGGACCCGTACGTCGGCGACCGCTTCGAACTGGTGCGCCTCGGCGTCAACTACCGTACGCCCGCCGAGATCATGGAGCTCGCGGCCGCCGTGCTCCGGGCCCGCCACCCCGGATTCGAGCCGCCGAGCTCGGTACGGTCCACGGGGCAGCGGCCCTGGATCCGGGCGGCGGACGACCTCGCCGCCGCGGTCGCGGACGCGGTGCGCGAAGGCGCTCCGGCCGAGGGGCGGGGCGGCCGGCTCGCGGTGATCGCGCCGCGCCCGCTGCACGCGGCGCTGGCGGCCGCGCTGCCCGGTGTACGGGCGGGGGAGGAGCCGGACCTGACCCGTACGGTCGTCCTGCTGGACCCGCGCCAGGCCAAGGGGCTGGAGTTCGACTCGGTGATCGTCGTGGAGCCCGCGGACCACGAGCCGAGCGACCTTTACGTCGCCCTGACCCGGGCCACGCAGACCCTCGGGGTGGTGCACACGGGCAGGCTGCCGGAGGGGCTGGCCGAGCGGTCGTAAGCGGGTCCGCGGGTGGGGCGGGGTGGGGCGGGGTGCCTCAGACCGAGGCCGGGACGGGGAGTTCGAGCGGCTCGTGCCGCTCCGGCCGCTCCCGGCGGCCCTGGCGCTCGAGCCCTGCCAGCCGCTCCAGGCCCGCCCGGCTCTCCTCGTCGACCGGCACCATCGTCACCAGGCGCGGGCCCGCCGCCGGACCGAGCCACAGATTGGTGTGCTCCAAGTGCAGCAGACCGACGTGCGCGTTGCGGACGTACTTCGTCTTGGCGCCCACGCCGAGCACCTCGTGGCGTGCCCACAGCTCCCGGAACTCCGGCGACCGCGCCTCCAGCCGCGCCAGCAGGGCCTTCCAGGCCGGCTCGGCGAGGTGCTCCGCCATCGCGGCCCGGAACTTGGCGACGATCGTGCGGTTCACCTCGGCGACGTCGGCCATCGACGCCCGCCAGTCCGCGTGGGTGAACGCCAGCCACAGGCAATTGCGGTCCTCGGGCGGCACCGCGTCCAGGTCGCACAGCAGCCGTCCGTAGGTGGCGTTGTACGCGAGGATGTCGTACCGGCTGTTCTGGATGCAGGCCGGGATCGGCCCGAGCTGGTCGAGCATCGCCCGCAGCGCCGGGGTCACGCTCGGGCACGGCGCGTGCGGGGCCGGATCGAGGCTGCCGGCCAGCGCGAACAGGTGCGTACGCTCGCTGGCGTCGAGCAGCAGGGCACGCGCCAGGGCGTCCAGGACCTGCGGGGAGACCTGGATCTCGCGGGCCTGCTCCAGCCAGGTGTACCAGGTGACACCGACGGCGGAGAGCTGGGCGACCTCCTCGCGGCGCAGTCCCGGGGTGCGCCGCCGGCGGCCGCGCACCAGCCCCACCTGCTCGGGCGTGATCCGCTCCCGGCGGCTGCGCAGGAATTCGGCCAGCTCGTGCCGGCGTACGTCGCTGTCGGAGGCAACAGTGGTCATGGAACCAGGGTGCCGTACCGCTCATCCCGTTGCCAGGTATTCGTTGTACCAGGATAAGAAGACTCTGGTACCAGGCTGAGTACGGGGTGATCGTTTCGGTGTGAGCGAAGCAACCGTACGCACCACCCGTCTCTCCCCGTCCGCCCCGGCAGGCCGCCCGGCCCCCGGGCCCGCCCCGGCCCCCGGG
>NZ_LGDB01000203.1:0-166769 GCF_001279655.1 Streptomyces sp. WM6372
CGTTCCCTCCCGCCACTGATCCACAACCCCCCCTACCCCCCCCCTCGTACGGCATCCCCCCCCCCACGATTCAGGAGAACCCGCATGTCCGGCCCCACCACCCCCGCCGCCACCCCCACCACCACCCCCGCCCGTACCGCCGTCGCCCCGCTGACCACCGAGGACGCCGAGCTCCTCCTCTCCGCGGCCCGCGCCGCCGCCGAACGGGCGGGGGTCACGGTCAGCGTCACCGTCCTCGACGCCGGCGGGCACCTGCTCGCCTTCCGCCGGGACGACCGGGCCGTGCTGATCTCCGGCGAGACCAGCACCCGCAAGGCCTTCACCGCCCTCCAGCTCGACGCCCCGACCGCCGACCTCGTCGACGCCGTCCGGCCCGGCGGGCCCTTCCACACCCTGCCCACCGCCCTCGACCGGCCGCTGCTGTTCATCGCGGGCGGGCTGCCGGTCCACCGCGACGGCCGCCTCATCGGCGCCATCGGCGTGGGCGGCGGCGCCCCCGACCAGGACCACGGATTCGCTGCGGCCGCCCTCGACGCGCTGGTCTGACGTTTCCGGCCCGGCCTCCGGGTCGCGCGCCCCGGTCCCCCGTGCCACGTTGGTACGGGGACAGGGGTGCATGATGCGAGAGTCCAGGCAGGTCCGGTCGAAGCAGGTCAGGCAGGTCAGGCAGGTCAGGCAGGTCAGGCGGAGCCACGTCATCGCGACGGCGGTCGTCGCCGCCCTCGCCTCCCTCGCCGTGCCGGGGTGTACGGCCTCCTCCGACGAGGGCCGCAGCCTCGGGGACGGCAGCACCAGCGGCTCCGCCGCCCCCGCCACCGCCGTCTCCGCGCCGACGGACCCGGCCCCCTCGCCCACCCCGTCGTACGCGCTGTCCACGGCCCCGCGCACCATTCCGGCCGTACGGGAGCACATCCCGGCCCGCGGCCCCGGCTGGAAGCCGGCCGCCGCCGCGCGGGTCGTCGTACCACCGGGGAACGCGGCCGCCCTCACCGACGAGGGCAAGCTGCTCGCCGGGGAGCTCCACATGGGCTTCGCCGAGACCGCCGACCCGCGCCCCGGCGACGTGGAACTGGCCCTCGGCGCCAAGAACTCCGGACCGCCCGAGTCCTACACGCTCACCGTCCAGGGCGGCCGCGTCCGGGTCACCGGCCCGGACGAGGCCGGGGTCTTTTACGGCACGCGCACCCTCAAACAAGCGGTCAAGTCCGCCGGTTCGGCCCCCGAGGGCACCGTGCGCGACGCCCCGGCCAAGCCCCAGCGCGGCCTCAACCTCGACATAGCCCGCAAGAACTTCACCGTCGGCTGGATCGAGGACGAGCTGCGCCGCATGGCCGACCTCAAACTCAACCAGCTCGGCCTGCACTTCTCCGACGACCAGGCGTTCCGGATCCAGTCCGACACCCACCCCGAGATCGTCTCCACGCCCCACCTCACCAAGGCCCAGGTCCGGCAGATCACCGCCCTCGCCGCCCGCCTGCACATCACGGTCGTCCCCGAGCTCGACTCGCCCGGCCACCTCGGCGCGGTGCTGCGCGCCCACCCCGCCCTCCAGCTGCGCGACGTACAGGGAAGGGCCGTCAAGGGCGCCGTCGACATCTCCGACCCGGCCGCGGCCAAGCTGATCGACGAACTGCTCCGCGAATACCTGCCGTTGTTCCCCGGCGGACTCTGGCACCTGGGCGCCGACGAGTACCAGGCGCTGGTCTACCGCGACCCGCAGGCCTCCTTCCCGCAGCTCGCGACGGCGGCCCGGCAGAAGTACGGAGCCCAGGCGCGCATCCAGGACCTGGCCGAGGGCTGGCTCAACGACCGCGCGGACGTGGTGCGTCCGGCGGGCAAGGTGCCCAAGGCGTGGAACGACGGCTTCTTCGCCGGAGGCGTGGTCCAGGCGGCCAAGGACATCCAGGTCGAGTACTGGACGGGCAAGGAGAACGGGGCCCGGCCGCCGCTGGAGTACCTGCGGGAGGGCCGCAAGGTGGTCAACCTGAACGACGAGTACCTCTACTACGTGCTCGGCCAGCCGAACCAGTTCACCTATCCCACCGGCAAGCGGATCTACGAGCAGTGGACCCCGCTCGTCCTGCGCGGCACGACCCCGGTGCCCGCCCAGTACGCGGCGCAGATACTCGGCGCCCGGCTCGCCGTCTGGTCCGACCTGGCCGGTGCCCAGACCCAGGCCCAGGTCGCCGAGGGGATCCGGCTGCCGCTCGCGGCGCTGTCCCAGAAAGTCTGGGACGCCCGCCCGCCGACGCCCGCGTGGACCGAGTTCAAGGCACTCGCCGACCGGCTCCAGCCGCCGGGCTGACCCGTGTCCGGCCGGCCCCGGATATTCGCTGGCCAGGGCGCCGCCCGCATTGCTTGGATGCCGGGATGAACAGTGAGCTGCCGGACGGCTGTGAGTTGTCCACCGACCCCGCCCGACTCGACGCCGAGCTGATCCACCGCTGGCTGTCGCAGGACGCGTACTGGGCCCTCGGCCGGAGCCGGGAGAAGCAGGACCGGGCCATGGCGGAGTCCCTGAACTTCGGCGTCTACGACACGGCCTCGGGCGCCCAGCTCGGCTACGCCCGCGTCGTGACCGACCGGGCCACCTTCGCCTGGCTGTGCGACGTCTACATCGACCGCGCCGCACGCGGGAAACGGCTGGGGACGAGCCTCGTCGCCGCGATCCGCGACCACCTGGCCCCGTACGGGCTGCGCCGGGTGATGCTCGCGACGGCCGACGCGCACACGGTCTACGCCGAGGTCGGCTTCGAGCCCCTCGCGGACCAGGAGAAGTGGATGGTGCTCGGCGAGCAGTAGGGGAGCGGCCGCCGGGAGCTGCGGGAGATGGCGGGAGCTACGGTCGCTCGGCGTGCTCCCGGCGCTGCCAGCGGCGCCGGATCCACTGGCCGACCAGCGGCAGGGCCAGGACCACGGTCAGGGTCCAGGCCGCGGCGAAGCCCCAGATGAGCGGGAGCGACACGGTGACCGCGGCCGCGACCAGCAGGGCCAGGGTCACCGCGCCGAGCAGACAGGCGGCCACGGTGCGGTTGCGCGGCCGGCTCCGCGCGGCGCGCAGGATCCGCTGGAGAGAGCGGTCCGCTTCGAGATCGGCCTCGATCGCCGAGAGGGCGCGCCGCTCGTGGTCGGACAGTCCGGCTCCGTCCATGACGACCTCCATCGGCCGGCGTCGCCGGGCGGCGCGCACCACAGCCTCTGGCCTGCGAATACCCGACCAGGGGCGGCCCAACCCTCGCGGGCCGTCCCCTGGCTTCCGGGGGAGGGTCACCAGATGGAGTTGACCCACTCCGGGTGGTCGATGAACGGGTTCCGGTTGTGCTGGAACGTGTCGAATATGACCTGGTTGCGGCGCTGCTCGAAGGCGTCCGGCGGGTCCTGCTGGTTCCACTGCTTGAGCACGCTGATCCGGCCGATGGCGGGGGCGGTGCCGTTGTTGACCTTGTCGTTGACTTCCAGGTCCGCGAAGCCGTCGCCGCCGTCGTAGCGCACGGCCATGTAGAGCAGCATGCGCGCGACATCGCCCTTGACGGCGTCGCGCGGCTCGAAGGAGTCGGAGTCGGTGAAGCTGCCGGGGGCCTCGGCGACCGGGCTGCCGCCCATGTCGAAGTCCTTGTTGCCGCGGGTGCTGTTGACCGTGACGTCCTCGGGGCGCAGGTGGTGCAGGTCCGTGCCCGGGCCGGTGGCCGTGCCGAAGTCGCCGTGGCTCTTGGCCCAGACGTGCTCGCGGTTCCAGTCGTTGACGCCGCCGCCGTTGGTGGACTTGGACTGGGAGCGGCCGGAGTAGACGAGGATGACGTTGTTCGGGTTCGCCGGGTCCTGGTCGGTCACCTTCAGCGCGTTCCACACGCCGTCGTAGGTCACCTTGGACTGGGTCTTGATGATGTTGTGGAGCGCGGTCTTCAGCGCGGCTCCGGTCTTGCCCTCGGCGGCCGCGTAGTACGCGTCCACGGAAGCGGCGGTGGTGGCCGTGGTGGCGGCGGCAGCGTCGGCGTGGGGAGCCGCCGTGCGCTGGGAGCCGGCCGACGCGGTGGCCGGAATGAGGGCCAGGGCCGCGACGGCGAGGCCGGCGACCCAGGGGGCGCGTGGGGAGATTTTCATGATGTGGGGGATACCTCTTCGCAGGCACCGCCCCCGCCGAGGCAGTTGGCGGGGCGTCAGGTGGCAGAGCAGAGGCTCACATTGTCATGTGCCCTACAGGTAAAATCCATGTGTCGGAAGGCCGGATTCTGCCCCCGGGGGCCACTGGGCCGAACGGGCGAGGCCCCCTTGGCAGATCGCTCCGCCGCGGGCACGGTGGCGGTGGCCCCGGCCGGGGCCGCGTGGACGGTGCACACCGTGAACACCCCTACCGGGAGCAGCCCATGGCAGTGAAGATCCTCATCGTGACCGGCGACGCGGCGGAGTCGCTGGAGGTCCTCTACCCGTACCAGCGCCTGCGCGAGGAGGGGTACGAGGTGCACATCGCGGCGCCGGCGGTCAAGAAGCTGCGGTTCGTGGTGCACGACTTCGAGGAGGGCTTCGACACCTACACCGAGAAGCCCGGCTACACCTGGCCCGCCGATGTGGCGTTCGCGGACGTGGTGACGGAGGAGTACGCGGCCGTGGTCGTCCCGGGCGGCCGGGCGCCCGAGTACCTGCGCAACGATCCAGAGGTGCGACGCATCCTGGCCGCCTTCACCGGCTCCGACAAGCCGGTCGCCCAGATCTGCCACGGCCCGCTGATCACGGCCGCGAGCGGCGGGCTGGACGGCCGCCGGGTGACCTCGTACCCGGCGCTGGAACTCGACATGAAGGCTGCCGGGGCCACGTACGAGGACTCCGAGGCCGTGGTCGACGGCACCCTGGTCTCGGCGCGCGCCTGGCCCGACCACTCCGCCTGGATGCGGGAGTTCCTGAAGGTGCTGCGCGCCAAGGCCCCGCTGGCCTGACGTACGCGGTGGGGACGCCCGGCGCCCGGCGCCCGGCGGCCTCGGCCCGGCCGCGTACGGGTGGCGGTGAAGGGGAGGCTCCCCATTCCCTTGTGAAGTGTCCGGATCCGGGACTGACGGGGCGGCTGCGGTGTGCTGAGGTGGCGGGGTCAACCGATGCTGTTCAACCACCGCTGTTCGTACGGCAGTTGAAAGGACACCACCGTGACCGGACCCTTGGGTCGGCGTAGTTTCCTCGGCGCGGCCGCGGCCCTCGGCGGCGCCGCGCTCGTGGGGCCGCTCGCACCGCTCGCCCGGGCCAGGCCCGCCGCGTCCCGGCCGGACACCCTGCACACCCCGCCCGGATTCCAGCCCGAGGGCATCGCCGTCTCACCCGGCGGCCTGGCCTACACGGGCTCCCTGCTCGACGGGTCCGTCTACCGCGCGGACCTCGCCACCGGGGCCGGGCGGATCATCACCCCCGCGCTGGGACCGGGCCAGGCCTCCGTCGGGCTCAAGCTCGACGGGCACGGCGGACTGCTCGTCGCGGGCGGTGCGAGCGGCCGGATCCGCGTCGTGCACGCCGGTGACGGCCGGGTGCTGGCCACCCACCAGGCGGCCACCGGGACGGCCTTCGTCAACGACGTCGTCGTCGGCTGCGGCGGAGCCTGGTTCACCGACTCCTTCAACGACGTGCTGTACTTCCTGCCCGCCGGCCGGGCCCCGCACGCCGTGGCGCTCTCCGGGGAGTGGGCGCCGACCCCGCCCGGCGGCCAGGTCTGGGGCGCCAACGGCATCGAGCGGACCCCGGACGGCCGGGCGCTGCTGGTGGTCAACGACAACGTGCGGGCGCTGTTCCGCGTCGACCCGCGCACCGGCGCCGCGACCGAGGTCGCGCTCGACGGCGGATCGGTGGCCAACGGCGACGGGCTCGTCGTCCACGGCCGCACGCTGTACGTGGTCCGCAACCGGGACCAGGCCGTCGACGTGTTCGCGATCGCCGCGGACGCCCGCCGGGCCGCCTTCGTGCGGCGGATCACCGACCCGCGCTTCGACGAACCCACCACGGCGGCGGTCCACGGCGGCCGCCTCTACGTGGTCAACGCGGCCTTCGACTCCGACTGGTCGGATCCCGCCACCGCGTCGACGATCGTCAGCTGCCCGTCGTGATCTGCGGGGCCGGCTCGTTCCTGTAGTTGGCCGGCCCGAAGTTCTTCTTCACCGCGGCCTCCCAGGAACCGTCCTGGACCATCTTCTTCAGGGCGGCGTTGATCTTGCCCTGGAGGTCCTTGTTGCCCTTCTTGACGCCGATGCCGTAGTTCTCGTTGCTCAGGCTCAGCCCGACCAGCTTGAACTTGCCGGTATTGGCCTTCTGGGCGGCGTACCCGGCCAGGATGGAGTTGTCGGTGGTGAGGGCGTCGACCAGGCCGTCCTGGAGCGCGACGACGCACTCCGAGTACCCGTCGAGCTCCAGGACGCTCGCCTTGGGGGCGAGCTTCTCCTTGACGTTCTGCGCCGACGTGGAGCCGGTGACCGAGCAGAGCTTCTTGTTGTTGAGGTCCTCGGCCTTGGTGATGGTGGTGTCGTCGGCGCGGACCAGCAGGTCCTGGTGCGCGAGGAAGTACGGGCCGGCGAAGTCGACCTTCTCCTTGCGCTTGTCGTTGATCGAGTAGCTGGCCGCGACGAACTTGACCTCGTTGTACTGGAGCAGCAGCTCGCGGTCGGAGCTGTCGACCTTCTTGAACTCGATCTGCTCCGGCTTGTAGCCCAGTTCCTTGGCGATGTACGTCGAGACGTCCACGTCGAAACCGGAGAAGGTCCCGCCCTGCTCGCGCAGCCCGACACCCGGCTGGTCGAATTTGATGCCGATCGCGAGGTTCCCCTGGGGGCCGCTGTCACCGCCACACCCGGAGGCGGTCAGGGCGAGGCCGACCACTGCGACCAAAGCACCGGCCTTGGGAACCTTCATGCTGCACTCTTTCCTCGGGGCCGCGGGATGTGCTGCGGGGATCGCCGGCAGCGGGGGGGATCCGCGGATTCGTACGAAGCGTCAAGAAGAGTCGTGACGCGTGTACGCAGAAGCTAGGAAGGCGCCCGGCGCGGTGTCACTGCAATTGAGCAAAACTTGAGGTAACGATCCGGCGCGATCGGCGTGTCTCCGGCGAATGCGTGGTGAACGGGATAAAGGGGTCTGGGTACATGGCGGATTCGGTACGGCTGAGGGGAAACACTCCGCTATGCGGTGAAGGGGTGTAAATCCACTTTGTCCGTACATTGCGCCTGTCCGGATCCGGCACCCGCCCGCCGTCGCCGGGGTCGGTCGCGTGCGGCGACCGGCCCGCGACCGTTCAAACTGGTGATCGAAATCAGGCCTGCGGATGGGTATGATCTCCCGCAGCAAGGCCGTAGCGCAGAGGTCGTCGCGCCCACGCATCGAGCTGGAGGACGTCGGTTCGAATCCGACCGGTCTTGCGTCTTCTTTCATGCGTTTTCCCCATGTCGTTGTGGACGCCGGGCACCGGCGAAGGACCGGTGGAGTGGTGATGACACAGCCGACACCCGTACGGTGCCCCGCGATCGAGCACCCCGACCTGCCGATCGCCGACCCGGCCGGACTCGACCCGCTGCTCGCGCGCCTCGCCGCCGAGGACGCCGTCGGGGCCGACGAGGCCTTCCCGATCGGAACCCTGCGCGCGGACGGCCGCGTCGACCTGTGCAAGCAGGGCCTCGGACCGGCCGGCGCCGCCCGGGTGGCCGCCGTCGCCGCCCGCTCCGCCCACGCCCGGCACCTGCTCCTCGGCACCAACTCCATCGGCGACGAAGGGGCCCGCACCCTCGCCGGCGCCCTCACCGACGGACACGGACTACACACCCTCTACCTGGGCTGCAACCGCATCGGCCCCGACGGCGTGGCCGCACTCGCCGACGTGCTCGCGGACGACACCGGCGTCAAGGCCCTGTGGCTCAAGCGCAATCCGCTCTTCGAGGACGGCGCCCGCACCCTCGCCGCCCTGCTGCGCCGCAACCGGACCCTGCGCACCCTCGACCTGGTCAACACCGGCATCGGCATCGGCGGCGTACGCCTCCTCCTCGACGCCCTGCGCACCCGTGAGACCCCGCTCGAACGGCTCTTCCTCGGCGGCAACGGCCTCACCGCCGAGGCCGCACCGCTGCTCGCCGCCCTCATCCGGGAGGCCGGGGTGCGCGAGCTGTACCTCCCGGCCAACCACCTCGGCGACGAGGGCACCGCCGTCCTGGCCGCCGCCGCGGCCGCCGACCCCGCGCTGCCGGTCCGCCTCGGCCTCGGCGGCAACGGCATCGGCCCGGCCGGCGCCCGGGCCCTCGCCGACGCCCTCGGCGGGATCGAAGCCCTCGACCTCGGCCGGGCCATGTCCGAGCGCAGCCTCGGCTCCGCCGGCAACGACACCGGCGACGAGGGCGCGTACGCCCTGGCCGCCGCCCTCCCCGGCAGCCCGCTGCGCCGCCTCGAACTGCGCCACACCGGGCTCACCGGGCGGGGTGCGAAGTGCCTGCTGGCCGCGGTGCCCGAAGACTCCCCGCTGGAGTACGTGGGCCTCGGCCCCGGCCTGCCCCGCAAGGTGAAGCGGTCCTTCACCGCCCGGCTGCGGCCCGCCCGGCCCGCCCACCCCGACCTCGGCGCGATCACGAGCGTGTACCGATGAGCGGGTACACCGAGCACGTCGAGCTGCCCGGGGGCTTCCGGGCCGAGGACGGACCGGCCTGGCGGCGGATCCGCCGCTACGCCGTACCCGGCTGGATGATCGAGCGCGCGACCGCGCACCGGCTGGCCGGTGACTGGCAGGCCGCCTGCGCGGCCGCCGCCGTGGACGTCACCTTCGACCTGCCCGCGCTCGCCGCCCGGTACGGAGCCCCCGTCGCGCAGGCGGTGCGGGAGGACCTGCGCCACCTCGCGCCCGACCTGGTGCGCTGGCACCTGCCCCGCTCCCTGGGCGGCCGTACGACCGTCGAGCCCGAGGTGCGCGTCCTGCTCGCCCGCTACGGCGCCGACGCGGACGCGCCGGTGCTGTCCGTGTCCACCGGCCCGATGATCGAGGGGCCGCAGCGGCTGCTGCTGCACTGCGCGCCGGTCGAACCCCCGCCGCGCCACCGCACCTTCGGCGGAGCGAACCCGCTGCGCCCCGAGGACTGGACCGCGGCCCGCCCGCTCTGGGACGCCCGGCACACGGCCGCGCTGCGCGAGCGCCTCAGCGGCGGCGGCGAGCGGCTGCCCTTCTTCCGCCCGGACGGCACCCCGCTGCCCGCGGACGAGCTGCCCACCGGCGATCCCGGCACCGCCGACCCGGCCGGGCACGCCGAGTGGGTCGCCCTGCTGCACGCCCGCGAAGACTTCGCCGGGGCGTACGCGGCCGCGGGGATCGAACGGGATCTGACCAAGCCCCCGGAAGTCCCGCGGTACGGCACCGTGCCGGCCCCGGAAACCCTCATGGCCGCGGCCGGGGCCGACCTGACGCGGCTGGGAGCGGAGGTGCGCCGCCTCGTGGCGGCCGGCGCCGGCGAGCGCTTCCGGATGGGCGACTGGAGCGGCAGCCTGCTGGTGGAACACGTCGGCTCCGGTCCCGGCACCGGGGTGCGGGTCCGGGCGGCCGGCCAGGACGAGCGGCGGGGAGTGCCCCTGCTGCCGCTGTTCGCCTGGAAGCGGCTCCCCGACCTCGAACTGGTCCGCACGGGCCGGATCACCCCGCGCGAGCTGCACCCGCTGGTCGCCGCCGCGCTGTTCCCCGGGGCCGGCCCCGCCGCCGGTCCGCCCGGCCCCGCCGAGGCGAAGCCCGTACGGGTGCGCTGCCGCGGCGAGTGGCACGAGGTCCGCTCCCAGGGCGGCGTACTGGACCTGCTCCCGCACAGCCCGGAGGAGCAGCGGCGTGAGCGCGCCATGCGGGCGTTCGGCGGCGCGATCCAGGGCTGCTTCGCCGTGCAGCAGATCTGGACCACGGGAGAGGGGCGGCTGCCGCGCGCCCTGCGGGCGGAGCGCCAGGAGCTGTTCCTGCGCGTCCAGCACGGGGACACCCCGGGCGTCGTCGCGCTGCTCGACGCGGGCACGGACCCCCGGGTCCGCGACGCCCGCGGGTACACGCTGCTGCACGTCCTGCACCTGCTCGACCACGAGGTGCTGCTGCCGCGGCTGCTGGCGGCGGGCCTGGACGTGGAGGCCCAGGACACGTCGGGGTGCACCCCGCTGCAGGTGGCCGTCGAGCGAGGGGGCAGCGTCGGCCTGGTCCGGGCGCTCCTCGCGGCCGGCAGCAGGATCGACGTCGTCGACGACGCGGACCTGTCGCTGGGCCAGGTGATCCGCCGCCACCAGCGCACCGATCTCGCCTTCCTGCGCAGCCGGGTGGAGGAGGAGTTCCCGGGCATCGGCTCCGAGTGGTTCGACGAGTACCTGGACGAGCGAGAGTCCGACGAGGAGTACTGAGGACGCATGAGCACCGAGCCGCCGCGCGTGCCGCGGCCACCGTCACAGCCCGGCCCGGAGCGGGGCGCGCGGCCGCAGCCCTCGCGGGCCCTGGCGGCCGCCGACGCCCTGGGCGCCCGGCTCCGCGCCACCCGCACCGAACCGGCGACCAACCCCCAACTCGAGGCGCTGGCCCTGGCCGTGACGGCCAATCAGCCCGTCCTGTTGTGGGGTGAGCCGGGCATCGGCAAATCCGCCGGCATGCAGCAGCTCGCCACCGCCCTCGGCGTCGAGCTGGAGACCGTCATCGCCAGCGTCCACGAGCCCTCCGACTTCGCCGGGCTGCCCATCGTCGGCGACGACCCCGCCACCACCGGCGTGCCCATGGCCCCGCCGGACTGGGCGGTCCGCCTCGCCCGCACCGGCCACGGACTGCTGTTCTTCGACGAGCTGTCCTCCGCCCCGCCCGCCGTGCAGGCGGCCCTGCTGCGCGTGGTCCTGGAACGCCGGATCGGCAGCCTCGTCCTGCCCGAGTCCGTACGGATCGTCGCCGCGGCCAATCCGCCGTCCAGCGCGGCGGACGGCTGGCACCTCAGCCCGCCGCTGGCCAACCGCTTCGTCCACCTCGACTGGACCCACAGCCCGCGCACCGTGGCCCGGGGCCTCGCCGGCACCTGGCCCGAGGTGGCCATCCCGGCCGTCGACCCCGCCCGCGCCTCCGGGGCCGTGGCCCGGGCCCGCGGCGTGATCTCGGGCTTCCTGACCGCCCGGCCGGGCCTGGTCCACCACATGCCGAACGAGGCCGAGGGCCGCGGCCGCGCCTGGCCCTCCCCGCGCACCTGGGAGATGGCGCTGCGGCTGCTGGCCACCGGGTACGCGGCCGGCGCCGGCCGGGAGGCCCTGGCCGCCGCGCTCACCGGGGCCGTCGGGGACGCGGCCGGGATCGAGCTGCTCTCGTACGTGGAACACCTCGACCTGCCCGACCCGGACCGGGTGCTCGCCGACCCGGACGCCTTCGCCCTGCCGGACCGCGGCGACCGGCAACTGGCCTTCCTCATCGCCGTGGTCGCCGCCGTCCAGGGCGAGCTCACCCGCCCCCGCTGGGAGGCCGGCTGGGCGGTCCTCGCCAAGGCGGTCGACGCGGGCGTGCCCGACGTGGCCGCGCGTGCGGCCACCGACCTGGCCGCCATGCGCGACCTGGACTGGCCGGTGCCCGCCGGGATCGACGCGTTCGTCGAACTGCTCCAGCTCTCCGGCGCCCTGCCGGGCGGCGGCTGACGGGCGGGTGAGCGTGCCCATGGACGGCCCGGCGGGCGCACACGAGGACACGGCCCCCGCCGCCGCCCGCCTGGACCGGGCCAAGCTGCTGGCCGCCCGGTACAAGGCGGCCGAGGCCCGGCCGTACCTCGCCTCCGCCCTGTACGCGCTCACCGTGGTCCCCTCGGCCGGGGTCCCGACGATGGGTGTGGACCGGCACTGGCGCTGCTACGTCTCGCCCGCGTTCGTCGACGCCACGCCGGTCGCGGAACTGGCCGGGGTGTGGATCCACGAGGTGGCCCACCTGCTGCGCGACCACCACGCCCGCGCGGACCGGCTCCCGGCCGCCGACCAGCGCGACCGGCACCGCGTCAACATCGCCCAGGACTGCGAGATCAACGACGACCTCCTCGCCGACGGGCTGGCGCTGCCCGAGGGCCGGATGGAACCCCGGCTGTTCGGCCTCGCCACCGGCGGGATGTTCGAGACGTACCTGCCCGCGATCCCTGCCACCCCGCCACACGCACCGGACTGCGGCTCGGGAGCCCACGGCACGCCGATGCCCTGGGAGCTCGGCGGGGCGGCGGGTCCCGCCCGCATCGGCCCGGTCGAGGCGGAGGCGCTGCGCCGGCAGACCGCCCAGGCCATGCGCGCCCACCAGCGCGCCCGGGGTAGGCTCCCGGCCGGCTGGCAGCGCTGGGCGCAGGAGCTGCTGGAGCCCACCGTCGACTGGCGCCGCGCGCTGTCCGGGGCGGTACGGGAGGCCGCGGCCTGGGCGGGCGGCGCGGTGGACTACACGTACCGCCGTCCCTCGCGGCGCACCCCGGCGCTCGGTGGCCGCGTGGTGCTGCCCAGCCTGCGCCGGCCGCTGCCGCGGGTCGCGATCGTCATCGACACCTCGGGGTCGATGGGCGAGGACGAACTCGCCGCCGCGCTCGGCGAGGTCACCGGCGTGCTGCGGGAGGTGGGGGTCCGGGGCAACCGGGTCGCCGTCCTGGCCTGCGACGCGGACGTGCACACCGTGGCCCGGGTGACGAGCGCCGAGCAGGTGACCCTGGCCGGGGGCGGCGGCACCGACATGCGCGTCGGCATCCGCGCCGCGCTGGCGGCGGCGGAGCGGCCGAACATCGTCGTCGTGCTGACCGACGGGTACACGCCGTGGCCGGACGAGACCCCGTCGTGCCGGCTGATCGCCGCGCTGATCGGGGCCGAGGCGCCGCAGCCGCCGGACTGGGTGGAGACCGTACGCGTCCCGCCCGGGTCCTGAGTGACGGACGGCATCCGGCTCAACTGGCCGGGAACGTACGCTCGTCCGGACCGGCGGGGCCGCCGCATGACAGCATGGCCGGGCAACACCCGGCAAGCGGAGGGGGAGTTCGGTGAGCACTTCGACGAGCGGAGTACGCAAGGGCCTGGCCAAGGTGGAGATCGCACTGCGGTGGGATCCGAGCCCCGCGGGCACGCCCGCCCATGACCTGGACATCATCGCGGCGGTGTTCGGCGCCGCGGACCTCCACGGGGAGCCGGTCCACCTCGTGCACTTCGGCAGCCGTTCGCCCGACGGCACCATCACCTTGAACCGCGACAGCCACACCGGCCAGGGCTTCGGCTTCGACGAGGTGATGACCCTCGAACTGGACCGGATGGCGCCCGCGTTGGGACGGGTGGTGGTCGGCGTGGTCATCCAGGACACCGGGGAGCGGGGTGCCCGTACGAAGACCTTCACGGCCATAGGCGGTACGGGGGTCCGGATCCGGGAGGGCTACACCGACCTCGCGGTGACCGATTTCGCGGGGGTCCCGGCGGCCACGGCGGCCACGATCGCGGAGTTCACGCGCGACGGATCGGGGGCCTGGTCGCTGGACGCCGCGGTACGGGGCTTCGACGCCGATCCGGAGGAGTTCGCCCGGACCATGGGCGCGCCGCGGGTCTGAGGTGACACGGGCCTGAGGTGACACGGTCCTGAGGTGACACGGTCCTGAGGTGACACGGGCCTGTGACGTGGGGCCGCACAGACCGGGCGGTGGCCACTCCCTCGAGTGAGTGGCCACCGCCCCGTCCGGGTGGCGCGCTGCCGCCGTCCCCACGAGGCAGCGCGGGCGGGTCGCCATCCGGTCATCGGGGACGGCGGCCCACCGGTTCAGGGGGCCTCGGCCCGGTCCGGGTCCGGGGCGGGGGCAGGGGCCGGGACGGGCGCCAGGCCCAGGGCGGGCAGCAGGGCCGCGTCGACGAACCGGACCAGGTAGTCGGCGTCGGCGTACTGCCCCTCCAGGACCGGCCGGATGCGCAGGACGCCCATCAGCTGCGCCGGCAGGAACTCCACGGCCGGATGGCCCGCCGCGATCTCGCCGCGCGCCACGGCCCGCGCCACCATCGCGTCGAACGCGGCCAGCTCCGGCTCGACCAGCGCCTCGCGCAGCGCCGCCTGGAGCTCCTCGTCGCTGAGCACGGCGTGCCCGAGCGCCTGGGTGAGGCGGGTGTCGCGTCCCGAATTGCCGGCCGCGATCCGGGCCGCCTCGCGCAGGTCGCCGGCGAGTGTGCCGGTGTCCACCGCGGCCAGGGTGCCCTGCCGGTTCGCGCGCAGGGCGGCCGCGACCAGCTGGGGCTTGGTCTTCCACTGCCGGTAGAGGGTCGACTTCCCGCAGCAGGCGCGGGCGGCGACGCCCTCCATGGTCAGCGCCTCGTACCCGTGCTCGCGCAGCTGCTCCAGGACGGCGTCGTAGAACTCCTGCACCCGTTCCGGGGTGATCTTGGAGCGGCGCGCGGCGGGCGCTGTCGACGTCATGGTGAGCGGCTCTCCTCGGGGGCTCCGCAGCTGATGTATCCGTGAGGAAAGTGTACGGGAACGCAAGCGTATCGGTACACCCGCGTATCGATACGCGAATGTATCGATACACTGGCGTGTCGATGTCCGCGTACAGGCGGCGCGCGAGCACAGAGAAGAGAAAGCGGGGGAAATGAGCTCCCACACCACACCCGCCGGGCCGGCCGACGGCCCGGTACCGGGGCCGAGGCGCCGACTCATACGCGAGCTGCTGCTCGTCGCGGGCCTGTTCGCCGTCTACAAGGCCGGCCGGATGCTCTCCACGGACCGCACCGACGAGGCGTTCCGCAACGCCGGCCGGGTCTGGGACGCCGAGCGCACCCTGCACCTGCCGGGCGAGGGCGCGATCCAGCGGCTGCTCCTGCACGGCGACGCCCTCGTGCACACGGCGAACACCTACTACGCGGCCGTGCACTTCCCGGCGACCGCGCTCTTCCTGATCTGGCTGTACGTGCGCAGGCCCGGCCACTACCTGTGGGCCCGGCGCGTGCTCGCCGTCCTGACCGGCGCCGCCCTCGCGCTGCACCTGTCCTTCCCGCTCGCACCGCCGCGGATGCTCGGCGCCGCGCACCTCGTGGACACCGCACAGGTCTACGGGCCCTCCGTCTACCGGGCCGCGCCCGCCACCGACACCATGGCCAACCAGTTCGCCGCGATGCCCTCGCTGCACTTCGGGTGGGCGCTGATGCTGGCGCTCGGCATGATCGCCGCCACCCGGTCCCGGTGGCGCGTCCTGTGGCTGCTGCACCCGCTGGTGACGCTGCTCGTGGTCGTCGGCACCGCCAACCACTACTGGCTCGACGCGATCGTGGCCACCGTGCTGCTCGGCGGGGCGCTGCTGATCGTGCCGCGCCCGCGGGTCCGGTCCGGGTCGCTGGCCGTCGTACGGCACCTGCCGCGCCCGCGGAGCACCGCCGGGGCGGCCGAGGTCGTGGGGGCCGGCCGATGAACGCCACCCTGCTCGCCGTCCTGCTCTGCCTCGCCTCCGCCGTGGCGTACGCGGCCGCCGCCGTGGCCCAGGAGCGGCTCGCCCGCGCGGCCGTGGCCCGCAGCGCCGGAGCCCTGCTCGGCAACGGGGCCTGGTGGTGGTCGGCCGGGCTGAACGCCGGCGCCGCGCTGCTGCACGCGGCCGCCCTGCGCTACGGGCCGCTCACCCTGGTCCAGCCGCTCGGCGCGCTCACCCTCGTCGCCGCCGTCCCGCTCGGGGCGCACGGCGCCGGCCGCCGGGTCGCGGCCACCGAATGGCGCGGCACCCTGGCCACCGTCGTCGGGCTCGGGCTGCTGCTGCTCCCGGCCTCCGGACCGGCCCCCGACGACACGCTCACCCTGGCCGAAGCCCTCGCGGTGTCCGGGGCCACCATCGCCGCGATCACGGTGCTGACCGTACGGCGGGACGTGCGCTCGGGGCTGCGGCACGCGACGGCGTCCGGGCTGGCCTCCGCCGTGGCCTCCGCCCTGACCCAGACGGTGGCCGTCGCGGGCGGCCGCGGCGGGGCCCTGCTCAGCGTGCGGGTCGTCGCAGTCGCCCTGCTCGTCGTGGTGTTCGCGGTCGGCGGGATGCTGCTGTCGCAGCGGGCCTACCGGGGCGGGCTCGGGGCGCCGCTCGCCGTGGTGAACCTGGCCAACCCGCTGGCCGCGGCCGCCATCGGCATGATCCTGCTCGGCGAGCGCCTCCAGGGCGGCGCCGCGGGCCTCCTGCTCGCGGTGGCCGGCGCCCTCGCGGCGGCGCGCGGGGTGCTGCTGCTGACGCGGACGGCGCCGGGCGCGGCGCCGGGGTCCGGCCCCGGACCCGCGTCCGCGTCCGCACCCGCCCCTGCACCCGCGTCCGCGTCCGCTTCCGCACCCGCGTCCGCAGCTGTCTCCGCCGCGGCGCCGGACGCGCTGTCGGCCGCCGCGCCGATCAGCCGTGTGGCAGCATGACGCCCATGGCTGACGGATCGTTCCTCTCGCTCTGGTCCAGGAAATCGGTGCTGTCCATCGGGTCGGTGGGTTCGGTCCTCTCCGTCGGTTCCGTCGGCAGCGTGCTGTCGGTCGGCTCCGTCGGTTCCGCCTTCTCGATCGGCTCCGCGGGTTCGTGGCTGAGCACGGGCTCCCTGCTCTCGGCGCAATCGGTCTGCTCCGTGCTCTCCGCACAGTCGCACCGCTCCGTACTCTCCTACCGGTCGACCCGGGCGGTCCTCGGGCGGCGTTCGCGCGGTGGCCTCGCGGCGGCCGCCGTGATGGTCGCCGGCGTCGCGCTCGTACGGGCCCGCCGCAGCTGAGAACCGTTTCGCCGGTGTGCGCGTCCTCCCCGGTGAGAACGCGCACACACGGAACACGAGCGAAGCGGAGTGAACGACCATGGGGATCGTCAGCTGGATCGTCCTGGGGCTGCTGGCCGGCCTCATAGCCAAGGTCCTGCTGCCGGGCCGCGACCCCGGCGGCCTGATCGGCACCACGCTCATCGGCATCGCCGGAGCCTTCATCGGCGGCTGGCTCTCCGCGAAGTTCCTGGACAAGCCGATCGGCCACGACTTCTACGACCCCGCCACCTGGGGCTCCGCGATCGCGGGCTCGCTGGTCCTGCTCATCGGCTACCGCATCCTCTTCGGCAACTCCCGGGACTGAGCCGCCCCGAGGCCACCGGTTAGGCTCGGGCCGCACGGCGCGACGTACGAGCTGCGAGGAGCCCCGAGACCCATGAGCGTCACCCCTGTCACTCCCGTCACTCCCGTCCCCACCAGTGACCTGTACGACGAGCACGGCGAGGCCCTCGCCCTCTGCACCACGCAGTTCCGCCAGTTCGGCGGCCGGCGGCTCTTCGCCGGCCCGGTGCGGACCGTCAGCTGTCACGAGGACAACGCGCTGCTGCGCGAGCTGGTCAACACCCCGGGCGGGGGCGCGGTGCTCGTCGTGGACGGCGGCGGCTCCCTGCGCACGGCCCTCACCGGAGACCTCATCGCCGGGGCGGCGCAGCGCAACGGCTGGGCGGGCCTGATCATCAACGGCGCGGTCCGCGACAGCGCCGCCCTCGGCGGACTCGACCTCGGCATCAAGGCGCTGGGCACGGTCCCCCGCAAGAGCGGCAAGACGGGCGCGGGAACGGTGGACGAGCCGGTCACCATCGGCGACGTGACGTTCCGCCCGGGGGACACGGTCCACGCGGACGACGACGGCACGGTCCTCCTCCCCACCGCCTGACCTGGTCGGGGAGGGGCGAAATCCGGCCAGGGGCGGGCCGGGGCCCCTGGTGCCGGGCCCGTGGGGCGGGATTCACTGCGGGGCCATGACACGACACAGGATCATGGGCCTGCTCGGCGCGCTCGCGCTCGCCGCGGGCACCCTGGCCGGCGCCGCGGGACCCGCGGCCGCCGCCGACCCGACCGCGCGCGAGAGCGGTGCCCGCAGCGCCCCCGCCGAGCGGCGGACCGAGCCGCCCGCGGAGTTCGGGAGCGACTGGCACGACCCCCTCACCGCCGCCCCGCCCGTCGCGCGCCCCGCGACCCGCTCCTGCGAGGTGACCGTCGCCGAGGCACAGTTCCGCGACTACACCCCGTACGCCGGGAGCTACGCACCCCCGGCCGCGTGCGGCGGTGACTGGGCCAAGGTCGTCCTGCGCATGGACGGCAAGGTCAAGGGCCGCCAGTACGACCGCCTCGGCCACCTCTCCCTCGGCGGCGTCGAAATCCTGCGCACCTCCACCCCCGAGCCCTCGCCCGACGGCATCACCTGGTCCGTCGAGAAGGACGTCACCCGCTACCGCGACACCCTGAGCAAGCCGCAGCCCGTCGAGATGCTGATCGGCAACTTCGTCGACGACACCTACACCGGCGTCATCGACGTCAAGGTCACCCTGACGTTCTACGCCGCCGACCGGGACCGGCACGCCGCCGCCCCCGACACCCCCGACCGCGTCCTGCCGCTGACCACCCCCACGGTCACCACCCCGCGCAACACCGAGCGGCTCCTCGCCGAGGTGTACGCCACCGGCTCCGGGGGCGGCTGCGAGGAGTACTGGTACATGACCACCCCCGACGCCGCCCCGTACTCCTGCAAGGCCGCCGACGGCCCGTACCGCGAGGTGCGGATCTCCGTCGACGGACAACTCGCCGGCATCGCGGCCCCCTTCCCGACCGTGTGGACCGGCGGCTGGTCGAACCCCTTCCTCTGGTACGTCACCCCCGCGCCCCGCGCCTTCGACGTCCAGCCGGTCGTCTACGACCTCACCCCGTACGCCGCCCTCCTCAACGACGGCCGCCCGCACCGGATCGAGGTGTCCGTCGCCGGCGTCCCGGCCGGGCAGAGCGGCTGGAGCACCCCCACCAACCTGCTCCTGTGGCAGGACGAGGGCCGCGCCGTCGTCACCGGCTCCCTCACCCGCCACGAGGAGGGCGAACCGGCCAACTCCACCCACTGGACCCCCGCCGCGCCCGGAACGCCCGCCGCGCAGCACCGCCTCGACACCGAGGGCGGCCACCGGCTCACCGTCGCCGGCCGGCTCGACACCTCCCACGGCCGGGTCACCACCACCGTCACCCGCGCCGTGCACAACACCTCCGTGCACCGCTGGACGGAGGGCGAGAACCAGGACGCCCTGACCGCGACCTGGACCGACGAGGAGAGCGTCACCCGCGGCTCCGCCACCCTCCGCACCGCGCGCACGTACACGATGGACGGCGAGACCACCCTCGGCGCCGGGGACCGGCTGCGGACCGTCATCGCGCTCGGCGACCGCGCCGAGACGACCACCCTGCGCGGCGACCGCACCGTGGACCGCACCTGGCTCGACGACCGGTACACGGGCGACGCGAGCTACACGGCGAACGTCCCGCGCGAGCAGCGGCACGCGGTCGGCACCGGCTCCGAGCACTACCAGCTGTACGGGACGGACGCCGGACGCGGCTGCTACGACCGTACGGTGTCCACCGCCCAGGGCACGGTGACGGTGGACCGCCGACGCTGCTGACAGCGGCTGCGCCTACGATGACCGGCCATGGACATGAGTGAGGCCGGCAGACAGCTGGTCGACGGCCGCTTCGAACTGATCGCGCCGCTGGGCGCCGGCGGTATGGGCACGGTGTGGCGCGCCCGCGACATCGCACTGCACCGCGACGTCGCCCTGAAAGAGGTGCGCCCGCCGGACCCGGCGACCGCCGCCGCCCAGCCCGGACTCACCGACCAGATGCGCGAACGCGCCATCCGCGAGGCCCGCGCGCTCGCCCGGCTGGCGCACCCGCACGTGGTGACGATCCACCACATCGTCGAACCCGCCGCCGGCACGGACGGACATCCGTGGATCGTGATGGAGCTGGTCAAGGGCGGCTCCCTGCACGACAGGCTGGAGTCGGGGCCGATGCCCGTCGCCGACGTGCTGCGGCTCGGCCTCGACGTGCTGGCCGCGCTGCGGGCCGCCCACGCCGAAGGGGTGCTCCACCGCGACGTGAAGCCGGCCAACGTGCTGCTGCGCCCCGACGGCTCGGCCGTGCTGACCGACTTCGGCATCGCGGCCCTGCACGACTCGACCGCCCTCACCTCCACCGGCGTGCTCATCGGATCGCCGGAGTACATCGCACCGGAGCGGGCGCGCGGCGAGGAAGGCCTGGCGGCCTCCGACCTCTGGTCGCTCGGCATGCTGCTCTACGTGGCCGCGGAGGGGGCCCATCCGCTGCGCCGTGCCACCACCCTGGCCACCGTCGTCGCCGTGCTCGACGAGCCGATCCCGGCTCCGGTGCGCTCCGGCCCGCTGGGGCCCGTACTGGAACGGCTGCTCGTACGGGACCTGTCCGTACGGCCCGACGCGGCGCAGCTGGAACAACTGCTCCGGGACGCGAGCAGTGCTCTCGGGGGCGGTGCCCCGGCGGCCGCGCCGCCGACGGTCCTGGGCCAGTACGGGCCGCCGAGCCCGCAGCCGGGGCCCGGGATCGGCCCCGGCCCCGGCCAGACCCGGCCCGCGCAGCCGCAGATCCCGCAGCCCTACGCGCCGTCCGCGCCGTTCACCCCCGGGGGCGGCTCCCCGTACTCGGTCACCACCCCCGTCCCGGCCGCGCGCACCCCGCGGCGGCGCCCGGTGCTGCTCGGCGGTCTCCTCGCGCTGGTCCTGGCCGGCGGCGTGATCGGGCTCGTGAAGTGGATGCCCGACGGGAACTCCGGCGGCGGCAGCGGCGAGGCGAAGGGCGGCGGCGCCACCGCGAGCGCCGGCCCCTCCACCACCCCCGGCCCCAAGCAGAGCCTCCCCAAGTCGGTCGGCAACCCGGTCGCCGCCCCCAAGGGCAGCCTGCTCACCCCCGCCAACGTGCGGACCGCGATCGAGGCCTTCAAGCAGAAGACGGGCACCACCCAGTTCGTGGAGATGACCGTCTACGAGGAGTACGTGCTCGCGTCCATCCCCACCGCCCCCGGAGCCAAGACCTACGACCGCTACCAGTACCGCGACGGCGAGGCGAAGCGCACCGGCCCGGGCAGCACCATTAAGGCGGAAGAGCCGCTGATCGACATGGCGGCCGTAAACTGGGACGCCTTGCCCGGCCTCCTCGACCAGGCCAAGCAGGAGCTCGGCGTGGCCAACCCGACCTCCCGCTACGTCATCGTCGAACCCTGGCTCATGGACGACACCCCGTCCATGCGGCCCTACCTCACCGACGAGTACGGCCAGGGCGGGTACGTCTACGCGGACACCCAGGGCAAGGTGAAGAAGGTCTACCGCTCCTGACATCGTGTATCCGTACGAGCGGTCCGATCCGGGGAGTCCCACCACCATGCCCAGCTGGCGCACCACCCTCACGGCGGCCGGTATCACCGGCCCCCGGCTGCGCGACGACTACACCTACGTCGCCCGCCGGGTCCTGCGCCGCGAGCCGGCCCCGTACGTGACGCTGCGCCTGCTCGCCGCGCCGCCGCTGGTGCCCTGGCTGACGGCGGGGGTGGCCTTCATGAACCTCGTCGACGACGTGGCCGAGACCGGTACCCCGCAGGAGCGCTCCGCCGGTCTGGCCGCACTCGCCGGGCAGGCGGAGACGGCGCTCCTGACGGGCGACAGCCCCGACCCGCTGCTGCGCGCGTACGCCCACGCCGTCGCCACCCGCGGGCTGCCGGAGCACTGGGTCTCCCGGTTCCTGGAGGGCGCGGCCACCGCCGAGGCCGGCTTCGACGGCTTCGACACCGAGGAGGACTTCCAGGCCTACCTCGACGCCTATGCCTGGCCCGGGGTACTGGTCTTCACCGGTCTCCAGTACCAGGGCGGCCCCGACGGGGAACAGGCCGCGGGGTGGCGGCGGTTCGTGGACGCCGCCCAGCGGGTGGACTTCCTCGCCGACCTCTCCGGAGACCTCGCGGACGGCCGGCTCTGCCTGCCGCGCGCCCGCCTCGCCGAGCACTCCGTCACCCGGGCCGACCTCGAACAGGCCCGCGACACCCCGGCCGTACGCGCCCTCCTCGCCGCCGAAACCCGGCGCGCCCGAAGCGCCCTCGACGCCACCGACGGCATCCTCGACCTCGTAGAGCCGGGCCTGCGCCCCGTGATCGCCGCGATGACGGAGCTCATGGGACACCAACTCGCCGCCGTGGAACGGGCCGGCGTCCAGGCGCTGCGCAAGGACGTCGGCTACGGCTTGGCGGCGCCCGTCCGCACCCTGCTGCGCGCCCGTGCCGGCAAGTCCCGGCTCCGGCCGACGGGGTAGCGGCGGCCCGGCCGCGGGGCAGAGGCCGGGACATTTGTACTGGTGGGGTCCGTACATGCGGATCTGCCGGGGGACCCGCCCCGCTCCGTAGCGTGGTGGGCATGACGCAGATGATCCAGCCGGCGCGTTCGGCGCAGACGGCCGGGGCGGCGGAGCCGCCGCACGAGGAGCCCGCGGTCCGGTTCCGGAACGCAGCCAAGTCCTTCGGCGCCGTCCGCGCCGTCGCCGGCATCGACCTCGATGTCCGGCGCGGCGAGACGGTCGCCCTGCTCGGCCGCAACGGCGCGGGCAAGTCCACCGCCATCAGCCTGCTGCTCGGCCTCGACGAGCCCGACGCGGGCAGCGTACGGCTCTTCGGCGAGACCCCCGACCGGGCGGTCCGGGCCGGCCGGGTGGGCGCCATGCTCCAGGAGGGGCGCGCCGTACCGCGGATCACCGTGCGCGAGCTCGTCGGCTTCGTGGCCCGGACCTACCCCGCCCCCATGCCCGTCGCCGAGGCGCTGGAGCTCGCCGGGCTCACCGAGCTCGCCGGCCGCCGCATCGACCGGCTCTCCGGCGGGCAGGCCCAGCGCGTCCGCTTCGCCGTCGCCCTCGCCGGGAACCCGGAGCTCATCGTGCTCGACGAGCCGACCGCCGCCCTCGACGTGGAGGCCCGGCGCGCCTTCTGGGACTCCATGCGCGGCTTCGCCCGGCGCGGCAACACCGTCCTGTTCTCCACGCACTACCTGGAGGAGGCCGACGCCCACGCCGACCGCATCGTGGTCGTCGACGCCGGCCGGATCGTCGCCGACGGCACCGGGGAGCAGCTGCGCCGCGCCGCCGGCGGGTCGCTGGTCTGCGTCGACCTGGCCGGGCGCCCCACCGAGGGGCTCGGCGAACTGCCCGGTGTGGTCTCCGTGGAGGTACGGGGAGACCGTGCGCGGCTGCGTACGGAGGACCCGGACGCGACGGTCGTCGCGCTCGCGGGCCTCGGCGCCGTCCGCGGGATCGAGGTCACCGCGCCCTCGCTCGACGACGCCTTCCTCGCCCTCACCGACAGCCACAACCCCATCCGCACCTCCACCCACAACCCCACCCACAACCCCACCCACACCTCCAACTCCACCCACACCGCCGCCGCGGGGAGCGCCCGATGATCACCGCCTACGTCCGCCTGGAAGTCCGCCGTACCCTGCGCGACACCTCCTTCGTGGTCTTCGGCATCGGCATGCCGGTGCTGATGTACCTCCTCTTCACCAACCTCGGCACCGACGCCGACACCGGCGGCTGGAAGACGGCCTCCATGGTGGCCATGGCCGCGTACGGGGCCCTGGGCTCGGCCCTGGGGACCGGATCAGGAGTCGCCGAGGACAAGGGCATCGGCTGGCTGCGGCAGCTGCGGGTCACCCCGATGACCCCCCGCCAGGTGGTGGTCGGCCGGGCGCTGACCGGCTCGGTGACCGTGCTGCCCGCCGTGGCCGCCGTGCTCGCGGCCGGCGCGTTCGTCAACGGGGTCCGGCTGGAGGCCTGGGAATGGGCCGCCGTCGCGCTCGTCCTGTGGCTCGGCGCGCTTCCCTTCACCCTGCTCGGCATCGGCAACGGGTACCGGCTCACCGCCCAGTCCACCGGCATGGTCAACGTCGGGTGCAGCCTCGCGCTCTCCATCGTCGGCGGGCTCTGGTTCCCGGTCGAGCTGTTCCCGGACTGGCTGCGCTCGCTGTCCGGCTTCACCCCGACGCGCCGCTTCGCCGAGATCGGCCAGTCCCTCGCCGCGGGCTCCGCCCCCGGCCTGGCCGCGGTCGCCGTACTCGCGGTATGGGCCCTGCTGTTCGGCTCGTACGCGGTGCTCTCGTACCGTCGGTCCGCGAGGACGGTGTAACGCATGGAGCAGGGACCGGGAATGAAGACGCAGGACAGGCGGGGGACCGGGCGGGACCGGAAGGCCGCCCGCAGGGCCAGGGCGGACCGGAAGGCCGAGTGGAAGGCCGACTGGGCGGTCCGCAAAGCCGAATGGCGGGCGCGGGAGAAGAGGCGCAAGGAGTGCGGCGGGGCCCCGGACTACGGCCGCGGCCCCATGGGCCCGCCGAACGCCTTCACGCTGCTGCCGTGGCTGCTGCTGGGCATGGGAGCCATCTCCAACGTCATCAAGGGCGAGACCCCCAACCCCTGGATCGGCGCCCTCGGCCTGCTGCTCTTCAACTCCCTCTACATCACCCTGGTGTTCCGCGCCTTCGACCGGCGGGCCCGCGAGGCCGCCAGCACCCTCTGGTGCCTGGCCGCCCTCGGTGCGGTCACCTGCGCCCTCGCCCTCGCGTACGGGGGCAACTGGCTGCTGTTCTTCCCGCTCTGGGGCCTGGCCACCGGCGCGGTGGTCCGGGGCCGCAAGCTCGGCCCGGTGATGTTCGCCGTCACCGGCCTCGCCGGGGCGATCGCGGGTCTCGACGAGGGCTGGGACACCCTCGGCATCGTGTACGGGACCCTGGTGTCCGGCATGGTCACCGCGGCCATCCTCGCCCTGTCCGAGACCGTGAAGGAACTGCGCGAGACCCGGCAGGAGCTGGCCCGGGCCGCGGTGGACCAGGAGCGGCTGCGCTTCTCCCGCGATCTGCACGACCTGCTCGGGCACACCCTGTCGGTGATCGTCGTGAAGTCGGAGGCGGCCCGCCGGATCGCCCCCCGGGACATGGACGCGGCGCTCGCCCAGGTCGCCGACATCGAGTCGGTCGGCCGCCAGGCGCTCACCGAGATCCGGGAGGCCGTCACCGGCTACCGCGAGGCCAGTCTCGCCACCGAGCTCGACCGGGCCCGCGGCGCGCTGACCGCCGCCGGGATCGAGCCCGTCGTACGCCAGTCGGGGCCCCCGCTGCCCCCGCAGGCGGCGGCGCTGCTCGGCTGGGTGGTGCGCGAGGCCGCCACCAACGCCATCCGGCACAGCGGCGCGACCACCTGCGAGATCGAGGTGCGGAGCACGGCGGAGCGCGTCCGCCTGGTGATCACCGACAATGGGAACGGCGTAGGCTCGACGGCGCCGGGCAGCGGACTGACCGGCCTGACGGAACGGCTCGCCGCGGCGGGCGGCACCCTGGCCGGCGGCCCGGTACCGGACCCGGGACGCGGGTTCCGGGTCACGGCCGAACTCCCGGTGGAGCCGGCCGGACCGGAGACCGGAGAGAGCCCGGAGAACGAGGAGAGTCGATGATCAAGGTCCTGCTCGCGGAGGACCAGGGCATGATGCGCGGTGCGCTGGCCCTGCTGCTCGGGCTGGAGGAGGACATCGAGGTCGTGGCGCAGGTCGGCACGGGGACCGAGATCGTGCCGGCCGCGGTCGAGGCACGGCCGGACGTGGCCCTGCTCGACATCGAACTCCCGGGCCGCAGCGGTCTCGACGCGGCCGCCGAGCTGCGCACGCGGCTGCCGGGCTGCCGGGTGCTGATCCTGACCACCTTCGGGCGCCCCGGCTACCTGCGCCGGGCGATGGAGGCGGGCGCCGCGGGCTTCCTGGTCAAGGACGGTCCGGTGGAGGAACTGGCCGCCGCGATACGCCGGGTGCTCGCCGGGGAGACCGTGATCGACCCCGCGCTCGCCGCGGCCGCGCTCAGCGCCGGCCCGAACCCGCTGACCGCGCGCGAGGTCGACGTGCTGGGCGCGGCGGTCGACGGGGCGACCGTGGCCGACATCGCGGCCAGGGTGCACTTGTCGGAGTCGACGGTACGGAACTACCTGTCCTCGGCCATCGGCAAGACGGGTACCCGCAACCGCATGGAGGCCGTCCGCGCGGCCCGCCGCCAGGGCTGGCTCTAGCGCCGGCTCCGGGGCCCGGCTCCAACGTCGGCTCCAGGGCGGTCCTCTCGGGGCCTAGTAGGCGCCGTTGACGTTGTCGATCGAGCCGTAGCGGGCCGCCGCGTAGTTGCAGGCGGCCGTGATGTTGGCGACCGGGTCGTACGAGTCCAGGGAGGTGCCGGGCACGTGGTAGGCCCGGAAGGTCGGGTCGATGACCTGGAGCAGGCCCTTGGAGGGAATGCCCGCCGCGGCGTTGGAGTCCCAGTTGTTGATGGCCAGCGGGTTGCCCGAGGATTCCCGCATGACGTTGCGGTGGATTCCGTTGTAGCTGCCGGGGATTCCGTGCCGGGCCATGATGTCGAGCGACTGCCGGATCCAGCCGTCCAGGTTGTTCGCGTACGTGGTGGCGGGCTTGGCCACCGCGGCGGCCTTCACCGCGGTCGCCTTCGCCGCGGCCGCCTTGGCCGCCGCGCCGATGCTCAGCTTGAGGCCGGGGCGGATGATCGAGGGGTTGGCCCCGATGGCGCTCCGGTTGGCCTCGTAGAGGGCCTGCCAGCCGCCGTTCACCGCATGCTCGACGGCGATCTTCGAAAGGGTGTCGCCGACGGTCACGGAATAGGTGAGGGGGACAGCCGCCTTTACCAGCGCCGGCTTGACGGCGGGCAGCGTGACGGCGGGCAGCGTGACGGTCTTCGCGGCGGGCGCCGCGGCCGGCTGCGTGACGGCCGCGCCGGCCGTGGTCGCGCTGATCAGCGGCAGGGCGAGGGCGGCGCCGCCGGTACCGGCGAAGGCCAGCTTGCGGGCGATCGGGCGCTGCTTCGGCCGACGGTGCTTACCGAGTCCGGGCATGGCGGAATTCCTCACGTGGGGGTGCGGGGGATCCCTGGCGGCCGCCGGTTTCGGCAGCTGCCCGCTGGGAATGACGTGAAGGTAAGCGAGTCCGCCGGGCGGGAACAAGGCTCGAATTCCCCCGGGTGATCGACTTGCCGGTTTCAAGGTAGAAAACGACCTTGGGGGCGCCTTCCGGGAATGCCGAAATTCCTTTCCGGGAAAAGGAAAACGCCCGCTCCGGTTTAATGATGTTGCTCCTATTCGAGTGACTCACATCACGGGCTCCGGAGGCCGTTCGGGGAAACGGACAAGTCGCCCGTACTCCTGCCTGATTCGGGCATCTCGCCCGTTGTTTGCGAACCGCCCACGGGGGGCGCTTCCCGGCACGCCCGTCGCGCCGTCGGACGGTGTTCAGACCTCCGCGAGCCGTTCCAGCGCCGCCGACACCGCCGCCCCGCCCGCGGGCAGCAGCGGGAGCCGCACGTCCGGCGTCGGGATCCGGCCCTGGGCATGGAGCACGCCCTTCACGACCACCGGGTTCGGTTCGGCGAAGAGTGCCGCCGAGAGCCGGGCCAGGGCGTGGCCCAGGGCCCGCGCCCGCGGCACGTCACCGGCCCGCCAGGCCGCCGCCAGCTCCGCGTACCGGGCCGTCGCCAGGTGCGCCGAGGCGAGGACCCCGCCCGCCGCGCCCAGTGCCAGCAGGGGGGACACGTACAGGTCGTCGCCCGCCAGCACCGCGAACCCGTCCGGCAGACCGCCGAGCAGCGCCACCGCCTCCTCGCCGACGCCGCCGCCCGCGTACTTCATCCCGGCCACCCCGGGCAGCTCCCCGAGCGCCCGCAGCGCGGCCGCGTCCAGCGGCTGCCCGGTCCGGTACGGGATGTGGTAGACGACCAGCGGTACGGGGCTCACCTCGGCCAGCCGCGCGAAGTGCGCCAGCACCCCCGCCGCCCCGGGCCGTACGAACGAGGGCACGGTCACCAGTGCCGCCCGCACCTCGGGCCACTGCGCGAGCCTGCCGAGCGCCGCCCCGGCGGCCCGGGTGCCGCCCGCCCCGGCGCCCACGGTCAGCATCGCCCCCCGCTCGCGGCAGACCCGGGCGCAGACGCCGGTGACGAGGTCGCGCTCCGCCTCGTCGAGGGTGGCGGCCTCGCCCGTGGTGCCGAGGGCGACGATCCCGGTGGCGCCCTCGTCGAGCACCTGGTGGGCGAGCGCCTCCAGGGCGTCGGCGGCGACGTCCCCGGCGCGCGTGAAGGGGGTGACGAGCGGTACGTGAATCCCGTGGAGGGAGAGGTCCTGTGCCATGCGGTCGAGCTTCATCTGCCCGGAGCATCAAATCCAGTTCGCGTTTCTTACCCCACCCGTAAGCTGAGCCGATGCTCGACGTACGACGCCTGCGCCTGCTGCGCGAACTCGCCCGCCGCGGAACCATCGCCGCCGTGGCCGAGGCCCTCGCCTTCAGCCCTTCGGCGGTGTCCCAGCAACTCGCCGTCCTCGAACGCGAGGCGGGGCTGCCGCTCCTCGAACGCACCGGCCGCCGGGTCCGGCTCACCCCTACCGGGCAGAACCTGGTCCGGCACGCCGAGGCCGTGCTGGAGCGGCTGGAACAGGCTGACGCCGATCTCGCCGAGGCGCGCGGCGGCCTGGCCGGGGCCCTGCGCATCGGGGCCTTCCCCACCGCCATCCGGGCCATCGTCCCGGCCGCCCTGGTGGCCCTGGCCCGGCGCCACCCGGGTCTGGAGCCGATGGTCTCGGAGACCGACCCGGCGGCGGTCGCGCACGCGCTGCGCGCCGGCGACCTGGACGTGGCCCTGATCCACGAGTACGACTTCGTCCCCGCGCCGCAGGAGCCGGGGCTCGCCACGCAGCCGCTCTACCGCGAGTCGATGTACCTGGCCGCTCCGGCGGGGGCCCCGGCCGGAGCGGCCGCGGCCCCCGCGGGCCGCGGTCCCGACCAGGGCGCCGTCCTGCGCGCCCATGCCGACGCCCCCTGGATCACGGCCACCCACGGCACCCTCTGCCACGCGATGGCCCTGCGGGCCTGCCAGGCCGCCGGGTTCACCCCGCGGATCCGCCACCGGGTCGACGAGTTCCCCACCGTGCTCGCCCTGGTCGCGGCCGGTCAGGGCGTCGCCGTCGTCCCGCAGCTCGGGGTCACGGGGCCCGCCGATCCGGCCGTCTCCCTCACCCGGCTCCTCATGGAGCGCCGCACCCAGATCGCCTTCCGCAGCGGCGCCGCCGCCCATCCCGCCGTGGCCGCCTTCGGCGCGGCACTTCGCGCCGCCGTACCTCCGGAACTCGCCACTCCCACTTCCCCGGCGTGACACGACTCCCTTCCACCGCCGCGCCCGTGTACGTTCGTTGATCCAGACAGATCCGACCAGAGCGGGGTACGACGTGACGCATCGTGTACGAGGGGTCATCGCCAGGAGCAAGGGCGCACCGGTGGAGACGACGACGATCCTCGTGCCCGACCCGGGACCCGGCGAGGCCCTGGTCAAGGTCCAGGCCTGCGGGGTCTGCCACACCGACCTCCACTACCGCGAGGGCGGAATCAACGACGAGTTCCCCTTCCTGCTGGGCCACGAGGCCGCCGGAATCGTCGAATCCGTCGGCCCTGACGTCACCTCCGTCGCGCCCGGCGATTTCGTCGTCCTCAACTGGCGCGCCGTGTGCGGTACCTGCCGGGCCTGCAAGCGCGGCCGCCCCTGGTACTGCTTCAACACGCACAACGCCAGGCAGCCCATGACCCTGGAGGACGGCACCCCGCTCTCCCCGGCGCTCGGCATCGGCGCGTTCGCCGAGAAGACCCTGGTCGCGGCCGGCCAGTGCACCAAGGTCGACCCGGCGGCCTCCCCGGCCGCCGCCGGACTCCTCGGCTGCGGGGTGATGGCCGGTCTCGGAGCCGCCCTGAACACCGGCAACGTCGGACGCGGCGACTCCGTCGCCGTCATCGGCTGCGGGGGAGTGGGCAACGCGGCCATCGCCGGCGCCCGCCTCGCCGGCGCGGGCCGGATCATCGCCGTCGACCTCGACGACCGGAAGCTGGAGTGGGCGCGCGGCCTCGGGGCCACCCACACCGTCAACGGCCGTACGGAGGACGTGGTCAAGGCCGTTCAGGCCCTCACCGGCGGAAACGGCGCCGACGTCGTCATCGACGCCGTGGGCCGCCCCGAGACCTACCAGCAGGCCTTCTACGCCCGCGACCTCGCCGGCACGGTGGTCCTGGTCGGCGTGCCGACGCCGGAGATGAAGCTCGAACTCCCGCTGCTCGACGTCTTCGGCCGCGGCGGCGCCCTCAAGTCCTCCTGGTACGGGGACTGTCTCCCCGAGCGGGACTTCCCCCTCCTCATCGACCTCTACCTCCAGGGCCGCCTGGACCTGGACGCCTTCGTCTCCGAGACCATCCCCCTGGACGCGGTCGAAGAGGCCTTCGCCCGCATGCACCGCGGCGAGGTCCTCCGCTCGGTCGTCGAGTTCTAGGCCCCGCTCCCCGGCCCCCGGCTGACGTTGGCGCAGGTGGGGGCCGTGGGGCGCGGCGGGCCCGTACTCCACTCGGCCGGGCCGCCAGACCCGTGCCCCGGTCGTGATCCGGCCGGGGCCGCCGCACACCGAGGTCGTGTCTTTCGGATCATGCCGGGCTCGCGGCGTCTGGTGCCGCACCTCGCCGCGTTCTCGTCGCTCGCCGACGTCCCCCAGCTACCGCTGGGAGGTGCCCCCGCCGCGTCGACTCCCTCCTCGGCCTTGCGATGCACGGCACCGGACGCCGCGACCTGATCCGACCTGATCCAAAAGACACGACCTAGGGGCCGTTCGTGACCATCGACCGCAGCTACCGCCAGCCCGGTGTCGTCCTCACCGACCACCGCTTCAGCGTCCCGCTCGACCACGCGCGCCCGGACGGGGAGCACATCGAGCTGTACGCCCGCGAGGCCGTCGCCACCGGCAAGGACCCCGAGACCCTGCCCTGGCTGCTCTACCTGGAGGGCGGCCCGGGCTTCGGCGCCCGCCGCTTCACCGGCCGGCAGGCGTGGCTGGAGCGGGCCCTCACCGAGTACCGCGTCCTCCTGCTCGACCAGCGCGGCACCGGCCGCTCCACCCCGGCGAACCGGCAGACCCTGCCCCTGCGCGGCACCCCCGAGCGGCAGGCCGAGTACCTCGCCCACTTCCGCGCCGACTCCATCGTGCGCGACGCCGAGGCGATCCGCCCCGGCCTGACCGGCGGCGCGCCCTGGACCGTGCTCGGCCAGAGCTTCGGCGGCTTCTGCACCACCCACTACCTCTCCACCGCCCCCGAGGGCCTGACCGCCGCCCTCATCACCGGCGGCCTCCCCTCCCTGACGGCCACCGCCGACGAGGTGTACGCGGCGGCGTACCCCCGCATGGAGCGCAAGAACCTGGCCCACTACGCCCGCTACCCGATGGACGTCGAACGCGCCCGCCGCATCGCCGCCCACCTCGTGGAGCGCCCGGCCGAACTCCCCGGCGGCCACCGCCTCACCGCCGAGGCCTTCCAATCCCTCGGCATCCTGCTCGGCACCGGTGACGGCAGCCACCAGCTGCACTACCTGCTGGAGGACGCCTTCGTCCCGACCCCGGCGGGCCCGGCCCTCGCCGACGCGTTCCTGGAACGCGTACAGGGGCTGCTCTCCTTCGCCGCGCACCCCCTGTACGCCCTGCTCCACGAACCCATCTACGCCCAGGACCCGGCCGCGCCCACCGCCTGGGCCGCCGAACGGGTCCGCGCGGGCCACCCCGGCTTCGACGCCGGGAAGACCCTCGCGGGCGACGGACCCCTGCTGTTCACCGGCGAGACCATCCACCCCTGGCACTTCACCGCCGACCCGGCGCTGGCCCCGCTGCGCGAGACCGCCGAACTGCTGGCCGCCCGTACCGGCTGGGGGCCCCTGTACGACCCGGCCCGGCTCGCCGCCAACGAGGTCCCGGTGGCCGCCGTGATCTACCACGACGACCTCTACGTGGACACCGCGCACTCCCTGCACACCGCCGCGTCGATCCGGGGCCTGCGCACCTGGGTGACGGACGAGTTCGAACACGACGGCGTCCGCGCCGGCGGCCCCCGCGTCCTGGACCGCCTGCTGGCCCTCGTGCGCGACGACGTCTAGAACTCCGCTTCCCGCACGTGGGGGTGGGCGGGGGTGCGTCTATTGTGCGGGGCATGACCGAACAACTGGATCAGCCCGCGCCCTTGGAGCCGATGCCCGCCGACTGGCAGCGCGCCCTCGCGGTGGTCGCCCACCCCGACGACCTGGAGTACGGCGGGGCCGGCGCGATCGCCCAGTGGACGGACGGCGGCCGCGAGGTCGTCTACCTCCTGGCCACCCGCGGCGAGGCCGGCATCGACACGATCCCGCCCGAGGAGTGCGCCCCGCTGCGCGAGGCCGAGCAGCGCGCGAGCGCCGCGGTCGTCGGGGTCTCCACGGTGGAGTTCCTCGACTACCGCGACGGCGTCGTCGAGTACGGCCTGGACCTGCGCCGGGACATCGCGGCGGCCATTCGCCGGCACCGCCCCGAACTGCTCATCACCCTCAACCACCGCGACACCTGGGGCGGGCAGGGTGGCGGGGGCAACTGGAACACCCCCGACCACAAGGCCGTCGGCCGGGCCACCCTGGACGCGGCCGCCGACGCCGGCAACCGGTGGATCTTCCCCGAGCTCATCTCCGAGCAGGGCCTGGAGCCCTGGGACGGAGTGCGCTGGGTCGCGGTGGCCGGGTCCTCGACGCCGACGCACGCCGTGGACGCCGGCCCCGGCCTGGAGCGCTCCATCAAGTCGCTGATGGAGCACAAGGCGTACATCGAGGTCCTCACCGACCAGGACCCCGAGGAGTACGTCCGCGGCTTCCTCACCGGTTACGCCCAGCAGGCGGCGCCGCGCTTCGGCGGCCGCCCGGCGGTGACGTTCGAGGTCTTCACCCGCTGAGTCCGCAACCTCTATTCTGACGAACCGTCAGAAGAGGGGGTTCCCGTGATCGACACCATCGGCACCGAGGTCGCGGAGGGCGAGGAGCGCGTCCGGCTGGAGAGCGCGGACGGGATCGCGGTCCTCACCCTCTGCCGCCCGGACCGGCTCAACGGCTGGAGCTGGGAGTCCACCCGCCAGCTGGGCCTGCTCGCGGACCGGATCCGCTTCGATCCGGACGTACGGGTGGTCCTGCTGCGGGCCGAGGGCCGCGCCTTCTGCGCGGGCATCGACGTGAGCGCCCCCGGCGGCGCCATCACGGGCGCGACGGCCGCCGAGCGGACCCGCAACTACTACGAGGGCGTCCGCTGGGTGCACGAGCGCTTCGCCGTGCTCGCGCGGCTCCCGCAGCCGGTGGTCGCCGCCGTACAGGGCTACTGCCTCGGCTTCGGCTTCGAACTGGCCCTGATGGCCGACTTCCGCATCGCCGCCGAGGACGCCGTCTTCGCCCTCCCCGAGGCCCGGCTCGGCGTGGCGGTGGACGCGGGCGGCGATCTGCGGATCGCCCGCGAGGCGGGGGCGGGCTGGGCCAAGTTCCTGGCGCTGACCGGCCGCCGGATCGACGCCGCGACGGCGCACCGCCTGAACCTGGTCCAGCTGCTCGTCTCCCCGGACGAGCTGGAGAGCACCGCCCGCGCGGTGTCGGCCGAGATCGCCGCCAACGCCCCGCTCGCCGTGCAGGGGATCAAGCGCGGGATCGACGCCTACGCGGACGCCGCCCTCGCCCCGGCCCTCGACCGCGTCGCGATGACGGCGGCCCTCACCCTCACCTCCGAGGACTGCCGCGAGGGCTACGCCGCCAAGGCGGCCCGCCGCCCGCCGCACTTCACCGGAGGCTGAACACCGGCCGCGTCGAGAACTCCTCGTACATGCCCTCGCCGTCCGGTCCGTACACGAACTCGGCTGTGGACGGGTTGCGGTTGGCGGTGGCCAGCGGCAGCCACGCGAGCAGGTCGCCGTATCCGCCGCAGACGGCCTCGCCGCCGTCACCGCCGTGCACCGCGGCCGGGTCGCCGCCCAGCTCCGTGCCGTAGCTGTCGTACGCGATGTGCAGCCCGAAGGCGTTCGGTTCGTGCCGCAGGCCACCGTCGCCCCCGTACGAGGGCTCGTCCAGGGGGCACTCGTTCCCCCACCGGAACAGGGTGCCCGCCCCGGCCCCGCAGGCGTGCTCCCACTCGTCGGCGCCCGGCATCCGCAGCCCGCGCGCCGCGAGCACGTCCGCCATGGCCTCCGGGCGTTCGGTCAGCGTCTCGTCCTCCACCGCCATGAGCACGGTGGCGAGCACCGTGGTACGGACCGGGCTGAGCACCTCGGCGAGGTAGTCCTTCAGGGGGAGCTCGTACCCGTACCCCTCCGCCCGGCTCTCCTCGTAGTCGGCGGCCTGCGCGGGCGTCGGCACCCAGGCGTCGAGGTCGAACCCGAGCCGCACCCTCCCGCCGGGTATCAGGGCGAACTCCTGCCCCTCGCGCTCGATGCGGACGCGGTGCAGCGGCCCGCCGAGGTGGTCGACGGTGTCGAGCAGCACCACGCGGCCGCCCGCCTGCGCGGCGGCCTCGTGTGCGACGCGCCCGGCGGCGGCCCGGTCGAGCGAACGCCAGTGGGTGAGGGTCAGATCGGCGAGAGACATGAGGGGATCCTCGCACCGGCCACTGACAGTCGGCGCTCAGGGGGTGAACGGGCCGCGGCCCAACTGCGTGCGGACCGGGACCACCTCCGGGTTGACCAGCGAGCGGCGCTGCCAGTTGGCGCCGTCGACCACCAGCGTGTGCCCGGTGATGAACCGGGCGTACGGGGAGGCCAGGAAGGTGGCCGCCCACCCGAGTTCGCGCGGGGCGCCGACGCGCAGGGCGGGCTGGCGGGAGTCCCGGGCGTCGGGCGCGGCCCGCTCCAGGCCCCCGCGGATGTCCTCGGTCATGTCGGCGTGCGGGAAGAGGCCGGGGACGAGGCCGTTGATCCGGATGCCGTACGGCCCCCATTCGACCGCGAGCGTCTCCACCAGGTTCTTCACCCCGGCCTTGGCGGCCGCGCTGTGGGCGAAGCCCGGCCCGCCGGTCCAGGCGTACGAGGCGCCGATGTTGACGATGGACCCGGGTGCGGCGGCGCCGAGGTGGCGGCGGCCGAACTCGCGGGTCGTGAACCAGGTACCGGTCAGGGTGATGTCGACGACCGACCGCCAGGCGTGGGGGGACAGGTCCTCCGCCGGGCAGGGGAAGTTGGCGGCCGCGTTGTTGACCAGGACGTCCGGCAGGCCGAGCGCCGCCTCCGCCGCGTCGAAGACCTCGGCGATCCGTTCCGGGTCCCGGATGTCGCAGACGGCGGCCGTCACCCGGCCCGCGCCGGGGACGGCCGCCAACTCCTCCCGCGCCGCCTCCAGCCGCTCAGCGCGCCGGCCCGCGATCACCAGGTCCGCGCCGAGCCGGGCGAACTCGGCGGCGATGGCCTTGCCCAGCCCGGTGCCGCCGCCGGTCACGAGGACCACCTGACCCGCGTACGTACCGGCCGGCAGCGCGGCGGCGCCCGCCGGCGGTGGCGCGGGCAGCCCGGGCGGTCCGGACCGCGAGGGCGGCGGCGGGGGCGGAGGGGGCAGCGGGGGCGGCCCGGGCGACGGTTCCTGCGCGGGATCCTGCGAAGGCGTCTGCATGCGCCCATCGATAGCGCGCCGGAGCTCAGATCACCATGCTCGCGGGAGCCCGGGCCCCTGCCCGGGGGCTACTGCGGTGCGTACGCCTGCTTGCTCGCGCAGCTCCACACCACGGCACCGCCCTTCATGGTCCCCCAGTCGTAGAACGTACCGCCCACCCGGTCGTCGTCCGAGGCGGCGAAGGCCGAGCTGCGCGAGTCCGGGCCGGTACCCGCGGGGTGCGGGAGCGCCAGCGGGGCTCCCGTTCCCGGCCAGTACGCGGCGTGGAGGAAGTTGGCGTACCCCTCGACGAAGGTCATCGCCGAGCCGACGGCCACGTTCGTGGCCGGGCTGAGGCCGTCGAAGGTCACGTGGTCGTAGCCCTTGACCCGGCCGGGATCGTTCGGCAGGGCGTCGTAGGGCTTCTTCCAGACGGCCGGCTTGCGCTCCTGCCAGTCGCGGTGGCTGAGGTCCTCGTGGCCGACGACCCGGCCGCGGTCGTCGATTCCGGCCGCGCTCGTCTGGACCGTCCAGTCGTCCTCGGTCCACACCCGCAGGCTGTACGGCGGGTACCCGCCGCCCGCGGGCCAGACCACGGGGAAGGTCTTGCCCCGGAGCATGTCGTCCTCCTCGTACGAGGTCCGGGCCGTGCCGACGATGTCACCGCGTGCGTTGATCCCGTCCACCGAGACGATCCGGGTGCTCGGGTGGGCGTCCGAGGGAACGGGCAGCTCGCGCACCACGGCGCCGTTCAGCCATTCCTTGGCGACGCCGCCCTCCATGCCGACGAAGCGGCCCGCGTCGTTGACGTCCGTCACCGCGCCGGCCGTGGCCCCGCCGCCGATCAGCCGCACCTGCGACGCACCCCGCTGGTACGTGAACCCGTAGGAGTTCTGGTAGTCGCCGGCGCGCCGCAGGGTGCCCACCATCAGGCCCTTGGCGTTCACCGCGAGGACCTGGCCCGATACGTAGCCCTCGGGCAGCGGGACGGCGTGCACCGCGTGGTCGGCGGTCCAGTACGCGGGCAGCCCGACGCTGTCGCCGGCCACCAGGCCGCCGGTCCCGAAGGCCCGTACGGCCCCGCCGGCCGGCGCGGGGCCGTCCGTGAGGGCCGGCAGCCGGAGGATGTCCGGCGTGCACGCCGGCCCGGCCGCGGCCGCCGGCCCGGCCGCCGTGACCAGACCGGCCAGAACGACGGCGGTCGCGGCCGCGGACATGCTTCTTCTCATGTGGTGGTCCCCCCTGGACTCAAGTCATGACGCGTGCACGCCACATATTGCCTGATCGGGGGCGGAAGTGGCCGGATTGACGCGTGGGGTTTCGGTCCGACCCGGAATCCGCCCCGCCGGCGGTTCCCAGAGAGGCAAGCGACTGCTTAGTATGCCCGCGGAGCGTGGTTCCTCGACGGCGGCTGGAGGCCCCGGATGCAGGCATGGCGAGTACATACCCCCGGCGAACCCCGAGAGGCCATGCGCCTCGAAGAGGTTCCCGAACCGGTGCCCGGCGAGGGCGAGGTGAGGCTCAAGGTGCTCGCGGCGAACGTCAACTTCCCCGACGCGCTGCTCGTCCGGGGCCAGTACCAGATCCGCCCGCCGCTGCCCTTCACCCCCGGCGTCGAGATCTGCGGCGAGACCGAGGACGGCCGCCGCGTCATCGCCAACCCGAGCCTGCCGCACGGCGGCTTCGCCGAGTACGTCACCGCCTCCGCCCGGGCCCTGCTGCCGGCCCCCGAGACCCTCGACGACGCCGAGGCCGCCGCCCTGCACATCGGCTACCAGACCGGCTGGTTCGGCCTGCACCGCCGGGCCCGCCTCCAGGCCGGCGAGACCCTCCTCGTGCACGCCGCCGCCGGCGGGGTCGGCAGCGCCGCGGTCCAGCTCGGCAAGGCCGCCGGCGCCACCGTCATCGGGGTCGTCGGAGGCAAGGCCAAGGCGCGCACCGCCGAGCAACTCGGCTGCGACCTGGTGATCGACCGGACCGGCGAGGACCTGGTCGCCCGGGTCAAGGAGTTCACCGGCGGACGCGGGGCCGACGTGGTGTACGACCCCGTCGGCGGCGACGCGTACGCCGCCTCCGCCAAGTGCGTGGCCTTCGAGGGCCGGATCGTCGTCGTCGGCTTCGCGAGCGGCACCATCCCCGCCCCCGCCCTCAACCACGCCCTCGTGAAGAACTACGCCATCCTCGGCCTGCACTGGGGCCTGTACGCCGCCAAGGACCCCGCCGCCATCGCCGCCTGCCACACCGAGCTCACCCGGCTCGCCGCCGAAGGCGCCATCAAGCCGCTGGTCAGCGAACGCGTCCCGCTCGCCGGAGTCGCCGACGCCGTGCAGCGCCTCGCCGACGGGACCACCACCGGCCGGCTGGTCGTCGTACCGGCCCTGAACGGAGGGGACCCGCGGTGATCACCTCCGAAGAACTGGTGGCGCGCGTACGGGACCTGCTCCTCGCCCACCCGCCCGCCGACACCGACCGCGCCGACTTCCTGCGGGCCCGCTTCGACGCCGGCCTCGCCTGGGTCCACTACCCCGAAGGCCTCGGCGGACTCGCCGCGCCCCGCTCCCTCCAGGCCGTCGTCGACGCCGGACTCGAGGCCGCCGGCGCCCCCGACAACGACCCGCGCCGGATCGGGATCGGCCTCGGCATGGCCGCGCCCACCATCCTCGCGTACGGCACCGACGAGCAGAAGCGGCGCTTCCTGCGCCCCCTGTGGGTGGGCGATGAGGTCTGGTGCCAGCTCTTCAGCGAGCCCGGCGCCGGCTCCGACCTCGCCGCGCTCGGCACCCGCGCGGTCCGCGAGAGCGGCTCCGGCGACTGGATCGTCGACGGGCAGAAGGTGTGGACCTCCAGCGCCCACACCGCCCGCTGGGCCATCCTCATCGCCCGCACCGACCCCGCGCTGCCCAAGCACCAGGGCATCACGTACTTCCTCTGCGACATGCACGCCCCCGGCGTCGAGGTCCGGCCGCTGCGCCAGATCACCGGCGAGGCCGAGTTCAACGAGGTCTTCCTGACCGGCGTCCGCATCCCCGACAGCCACCGGCTCGGCGCCGTCGGCCAGGGCTGGGAGGTCGCCCGCACCACCCTGATGAACGAACGCGTCTCCATCGGCGGCATGCGGATCCCGCGCGAGGGTGGCATGATCGCGCCCGTCGCCGCCGCCTGGCGCGAGCGCCCCGAGCTCCGTACCCACGCACTGCACCAGCGGCTGCTCCAGCTGTGGGTCCAGGCCGAGGTGGCCCGGCTGACCGGCGAGCGGCTGCGCCAGCAGCTCGCCGCCGGGCAGCCCGGCCCCGAAGGGTCCGGGATGAAGCTCACCTTCGCCCGCCTCAACCAGGAGATCAGCGGCCTGGAGGTGGAACTCCTCGGCGAGGAGGGCCTGCTCTACGAGGACTGGACGATGCGCCGGCCCGAGCTCGTCGACTTCACCGGCCGCGACGCCGGCTACCGCTACCTGCGCGCCAAGGGCAACAGCATCGAGGGCGGCACCAGCGAAATCCTCCTCAACATCGTCGCCGAACGCGTCCTCGGCCTGCCCCCCGAGCCGCGCGACGACAAGGACCTCGCCTGGAAGGACCTGGCCCGATGAGCACTGCGTTCGACCTGCTGTACTCCGAGACGGAGGAGGAGCTCCGGTCGGCCGTACGGGCGCTGCTCGCGGACCGGTGCGCACCGGCGGCCGTGCTCGCCCGGGCGGAGACCGGCCGGCCGCACGACCCGGAGCTGTGGCACACGCTCGCGGCGGAGATCGGCACGGCCGGGCTGCTCGTACCGGAGAAGCTCGGCGGCCAGGGCGCGGGCCACCGGGAGGCGGCCGTGGTCCTGGAGGAGCTGGGGCGGGCCGTGGCGCCGGTGCCGTACCTGACCAGCGCGGTGCTCGCGACGGAGATCCTGCTGGGCTGTGACACCGTCACTGCGGAAGTCTCCGGTCTCCTGCGGGAATTGGCCGCGGGCCGGCAGGTGTGCGCACCCGCGCTGCCGCTGACGCAGGCCCCGGGCGTGCCGCTGCCGACCGCCGTCCGGGACACCGGGGGCGGGATCCTGACGGGCACCGTCACCTCGGTGGCGGACGCGGTGGCCGCCGACGTCCTGCTGGTCCTCGCCGACACGGGGCTGTACGCGGTCCCGGCGGCGGAGGTCTCGCTGACCGCGCGGGTCCCGCTGGACCTGACCCGCCCGCTCGCCACGGTGACGCTGGAGGGCGCCGCGGGGACCCTGCTCGCGGACCCGGCGACGGCCCGCGCGGCGGTCGCCGGGGCGCTGCTCTCGGGGGCCGGACTGCTGGCCTCCGAGCAGCTCGGGCTCGCGGAGTGGTGCCTGACGGAGACGGTGCGGCACGTGCGCGGCCGTCACCAGTTCAACCGTCCGGTCGGCTCCTTCCAGGCGCTGAAGCACCGGCTGGCGCAGCTGTGGCTGGACGTGGCCTCGGCGCGCGCCGCGGCCCGCGCGGCGGCGGACGCACTGGCCACCGGGGCCCCCGACGCACCGCTGACGGTGGCCGTGGCGCAGGCGTACTGCTCCGGGGTGGCGGTGCGGGCGGCGGAGGAGTGCGTGCAGCTGCACGGCGGCATCGGCATGACCTGGGAGCACCCGGCGCACCTGTACCTGAAGCGGGCCAAGGCCGACGCCCTGACCCTGGGCACCCCGGGCCACCACCACGCCCTGGTGGCGGACTTCGCCGAACTCCCCTCCCCGTAGCCCGGACCCGCTCCCCGAACGCCGGACGGGCCGAACACAGCCCGGCCGGCGTTCGAGGCGCGGGGGCGCGGCGGCATCGGGCGGCACCCGGCCGGGCATGGCCGAACGGCCGATGCGGGGGAGCGGGGTGGTGCGGCAGGGTCGACGGGTCGATCCGCATCGTCCGTCCCGCCCCTGAAGGAGGCGCCGTGCTGCACGCCCTCTACCTCCTCGGCATCGCCGCCTTCGCCGCCTCCGGCGTGCTCGCCGCCCACCGGGCCAACATGGACCCCTTCGGCGGGCTCGTCCTGGCCTTCGCCGCCGCCATCTCCGGCGGCACCCTCCGCGACCTCATCCTCGACCGCCACCCGCTCTACTGGACCCGCGACTGGCTCCTGCTCGTCGTCATCGCCTCCGTGGCCGTCGCCACCATGCTCTGCCTGCGCCGCCGCGAGCTCCCGCAGCGGGCCCTCGCCGTCGTCGACGCCGTCGGCCTCGCCGTCGTCACCGTCATCGGCGCCCGCGCCGCCATCGACGCCCACGTCACGCCCGTCGCCGTGCTCATCCTCGCCGTGCTGACCGGGGTCACCGGCGAGGTCATCCGCGACGTGCTCTGCGGGGAGTTCCCGCCGCTGCTCCTGCGCGAGGAGGTGTACGCGACCGCCGCGCTCGCCGGGGCGGCCTGCTACCTCGGCCTGCACTGGGCCGGGACCGCGGACACCCTCAACACCGCCGTCTGCGCCGGCCTCGTCTTCACGCTCCGCATGGCCGCCGTCTTCCGCGACCTGCACCTGCCCCGCCTCCAGCGGGCCGCCGGCTGATCCCCGTCCCCGCCGCACGACCCCCGTGACCGCCCGGCCCGTGACCGCCCGGCCGGCCGCCGACCCCGGCGGGCCGGCCGCACCCGACCACCCTCTTCCACAAGCCCCCTGACCTGCCGAGGTGACCTCGCCCGCCGCGCCGCGTTAGACCCCTGTAGCGCGGACCACCGAGCGAGGGAGACCGCATGTACGCCACACCCGCCTCCGCAGCACTGACCCGCCGCACAGCCCTTCGTACGGCCTTCACCGCGGCGGTGCTCGCCGGCACCGCCGCCGCGCTGGCCCCCGTACTGCGCGCCCGCCGCCCCCGGCAGACCCTGACCCCGGCCCCCCTCGCCGAGGAGACGTACCGCGGCCGGCACATCGCCGTCGACCTCGCCGGGGTCCGCATCGACGGCCGCCCCCTGCACGTCATGCGCCGCGCCGACGGCAGCTACCTGAGCGGGATCAACCACTTCCAGTCCTTCGGGACCCCGCTGGAACTCGCCCGCGCCGCCGTCGACGAACTCGGCACCACCCAGCTGGCGTTCGCGGCCCCGCACCACGGCTGAGGAGCCCCGCATGTACACCCGGCAGAATCAGAAGAACCTGACCAGCGCCCAGAAGAAGCGGTTCACGGCGGCCGTGCTGGAGGTCAAGCGCTCCGGCGCCTACGACGACCTGGTGCGCACGCACGACAAGTACTTCGTGCCCGACCGGGACAGCAAGCTCCGCGTCGGGCACATGTCCCCGTCGTTCTTCCCCTGGCACCGCCGCTACCTGCTCGAGTTCGAGCGGCTGCTCCAGGCCGTCGATCCGGGAGTCTCGGTCCCGTACTGGGACTGGACCGCGGACAACAGCCCGGTCTCCTCGCTGTGGGCCGAGGACTTCCTCGGCGGCACCGGCCGCGAGAGCGACCGCCGGGTCATGACCGGCCCCTTCGCCTACGAGAACGGCAACTGGGAGATCACGGTGGGCCTCACGGAGGCCCGCTTCCTCACCCGCAACCTCGGCCGGCCGCAGAACCCGATCGCCCTGCCCACCGCGGCCGAGCTCCAGTGGGCGCTGGACGACCCGAAGTACGACACCTCGCCCTGGGACTCCACGGCGCGCGATGGCGGCTTCCGCAACAAGCTGGAGGGCTGGGCCGCGCCGAAGAGCGAGCGCTGGCGCAACCACAACAAGGTCCACCAGTGGATCGGCGGCCACATGACGGGCGGTACGGCCCCCAACGACCCGGCGTTCTGGCTGCACCACGCCTTCGTGGACCTGCTCTGGGACCGCTGGCAGCTGAGGCACCCCGGCTCCGGCTACCTGCCCGCCGCCCCGCTCGAACCGGGCGACCTCCAGCGCGGCCGGGTGATCGCCCTCGACGAGCCGATGCCACCGTGGGACCTCACCCCGCGCGACATGCTCAGCCACCAGGGCCTCTACCGCTACGAATGACCCGTACGCATGCGTCCGTACGGATGATCCGCCACCCGGACGCGACGCCCGGACGCGAGCCCGGACGCGAGAAGGGCCCCCGCCGTGCGGCGGGGGCCCTCGGTCCTCGATCCGGCCGTCAGCCGCCGTAGCCCTCGGTGTGGTGCTCGCCGCCACCCGACGCGTTGACGCAGGTGTTGCCGAACGCCGGGTTCAGCAGGGCGATCACGTTCACGGTGTTGCCGCAGACGTTGACCGGGACGTGCACCGGAACCTGGACCAGGTTGCCCGAGAGGACACCGGGGGAGCCGACCGCCGCACCGTGCGCTCCGGCATCGGCGACGGCCAGACCGGCACCGGCGGCCAGGGCGCTACCGGCAACAGCGGTAACGGCGACTGCCTTCGCGATACGCGACATCAAGATCTCCTCGTGAGATGTGTGGTGCCACAGGGGTCTGTGGCATTTGACATGGCGTACAACGCAGCGGGAGCCCTGCGGTCACGGCCGTTGGGCCGTGGTGATGAAGGAAAATCGCACGGAGGCGAAGTACGGCTTGATCGGGCCCGCGCTGCCCGGCTCCAGGACCGCCGCCGGGCTGCCGGCGCAGCCCGGCTCCCGGTAGAAGGTCGCCGTCCCGCGGGTCGAGTTGGTGACGGCCCGGGATCCGCCGCCCTTCGCCTCCACGCAGCCCCGCGGGGCGGTCAGCCCGTGGATCTTGTCGTCCTGGCCCAGGTACTGGAAGTCGGGCCCGGCCGCGGCCCGCGCCGGGCCCGCGGCCACGAGCAGCAGCAGGGGCAGGGGCAGGAGCACGGGCGCGAACGGGGGGACCGGCCGCGCCGCCCGGAGGAAGCCGCGCACGGCGGGGTGGATACGCATGGATCGCATGCCCGGTCCAACCCGGCCCGCCCCGTGCCCGGCACGCCTTGTCACCCCTCGCAGGCCTGTGCGACCGTGCCGGGGAGGCGGAACGCCGGATTCAGACGGAGGAAACGATGAGCGCAGCGGGCGGCAGCGGCCGGCCCCGGGTCAGGACCGGGCACGGCGTCGTCGAGGGCCGGACCGGCCCGGGCGGGATCGCCTCCTTCCGGGGCATCCCGTACGCCGCCCCGCCCGTCGGGGCGCTGCGCTTCGCCGCGCCCGCGCCGCCGGCCGCCTGGGACGGCGTACGCGACGCGGGCGCCTTCGGGCCCACCGCGCCCAAGGTGCCCTACCCGCCGAAGTTCGCGGCCCTGCTGCCCGACCCGGAGGTCCCCGGGGACGACTGCCTGAACCTCAACGTATGGACCCCGGAGCCGGCCCCCGGGGCCCGGCTGCCCGTCATGGTGTGGCTGCACGGCGGGGCGCTCACCCGCGGCTCCGCGGCCGTCCCCGTCTACGACGGCTCCGCCTTCGCCCGCGACGGGGTGGTGCTCGTCTCCGTCAACTACCGCCTGGGCGTCCTCGGCTACGGGCTCTTCCCCGACGCCCCCGCCAACCGCGGGCTGCTCGACCAGATCGCCGCCCTGACCTGGGTCCGCGAGAACATCGAGGCCTTCGGCGGGGACCCCGCCCGCGTCACCGTCTTCGGCGAATCCGCCGGAGCCATCAGTGTCGGGGCCCTGCTCGGCGCCCCGCGCGCCGCCGGGCTCTTCGCGCAGGCCGCCCTGCAGAGCGGCGCCCCCGAGGCGCTGCCCCGCGAGAAGGTGCGCGCCATGGTCCGGCGGATGGCCTCGCTGCTCAAGGTGCCCGCGACCGCCGGGGCCTTCGCCGCCACCGCCCTGCCCGACCTGCTCGCCGCCCAGGGCGCCGTGCTGCGCCGCACCAACCCGCTCACCGGAGGCCCCGCCTTCGGCCTGGTCACCGACCCGGACACGCTCCCCGCGGACCCGCTGGAGGCCGCGACGGCGACGGACGTACCGCTGCTGATGGGCTGGACCACCGAGGAGTACCGGCTCTGGCTCGCCCCCACCGGAGCCCTGCCGGTCATGGACCGGTTCGGCCCGCTCACGCTGGCCCTGGCCCGCGCCCGCAGCGGCAAGGACCGGGCCGCCGTACGGGCGCTGCGCGCCGTACTGCCCGGGGCGGGCCCGGCCGAGCTCGCGGGACAGCTGCTCACCGACCGGCTGCTGCGCGATCCGCTGCGCCGCCTCGCGGGGGCGCCTCGGTCCGCCCCCAGCTTCCTGTACGAGTTCGGCTGGCCCTCGGGCGTACCGGGCCTCGGCTCCTGCCACGCCCTGGAGCTGGGCTTCGTGTTCGACACCCTCGACGTACCGGAGGCCTCGTGGCTGGCCGGGCCGGACGCCCCGCAGGAGCTGGCCGACCGGATGCACGCGGCCTGGGTGCGCTTCGCCGTGACCGGGGACCCGGGCTGGGCGGCCTGGGACGGCGACGGCCCGCCGATGGTGTTCGGCGGGCCGCGGCGCGAGGAGTCGTCCGTACCGGTGGTTGCACCGGCTGCTACTCCACCGGTCCTTCCATGACCTTGCTGATGAACTGGATCGGGCCCTCGCCCATGTTCGGGACGTAGGTCTTGGCGTTGTGCTGGCCGCCGGGGATGACCCTCAGGCTGGTGTGGATCGGCCCCTTGCCGTACGTCGCGACGAACTTCTGCACGTCGGGCAGCGTCTTCTTGTTGCTCTCGTTGTCGCCGACCTGGAAGGCGAGGTAGACGTCCGGAGCGCCCTTCTTGTCGATCATGGCCTTGGCCAGGAGCTCCGGGTTGTTCTCGGCCTTCTCCTTGTCGTGGCCCTTCCACAGCGAGGAGTCGGGCACGATGTCCGGGCCGGAGCAGATCGCGGCCTTGAACTTCTCCGGGTACTTGAGCACGGCCTTCAGGCTCGCGAAGCCGCCGGTGGAGGAGCCCATGTAGGCCCAGCCGTCACGGGACTTGATGGTGCGGAAGTTCTCCTTCATCAGGTCCGGGACGTCCTCGGTCAGCCAGGTGCCCATCTTCGGCTGGTCGGGGATGTCGGAGCCGTCCCAGTAGATGCCCTTGTCGTCCGGGCCCGGATTCAGCACGGGCATGGCGAGGATGAACGGCTTGCTCTTGCCCTCGGCGTACCACTTGCTGATGCTGGTCTGGAGCCCCAGGTCGGTGCCCATCCAGTAGTTGTTCGGGTAGCCGGCGCCGCCGGGCAGGGCGATCATGACCGGGAAGCCGCTCTTGGCGAACTTCGGGTCGTTGTACTCCTTGGGGGCCCAGACCCACACCTTGCCCTTGAAGCCGGACTTCTTGCCGTCCAGCGTGGTCACGGCCACGTGCGTGCCGTCGCTCAGGGTCATGGAGTTCTTGAACGCGGCCGTCGGGTTGGTGGGCATCAGGGCCTTCGAGTTGGCGGCCTGCTTGGCCGCGCCGCCCGTGCCGCCCGCCTGGCCGCCGCCCGCGGCCCCCTGGCCGAAGGAGACGTCCTTGCCCTTGTCGGTGAAGGGCGGTATCTCGAAGTGCCACATCACCCCCGCGGCTATGCCGGCGAGCGCGAGGACGGTGACACCCGCGATCAGCCAGCGCCTGCCCCGGCGCGGGCGGCGCTCCTCGTACGGGGGCTCCTCCGGCTCGTAGTACGGCGGCTGGGGCGGCCCGTACGGCGGCTCGGGCTGGTACTGGGGTTCGTACTGCTGCGTGTACGAAGCGCCGTAGGGCTGCTGCTGGTACTGCCCTTCCGACCGGTACGGCTGGTGCTGTCCGTCGGGTGAGTACGACATGTGCGGTTGCTCTCCGGCTGGTGCTGCCCCGTCGGGGGGTGGTCTCTTCCCCGTCTGGGGGTTGGTCTCTTCTGTTCGAAGGATGAGCCTACGTGCTGCCTGGTTCCCCTTTTTCCCAGCTCTTGGGTTGCCGTAGGCCAGGGCGTTGCCGAACACCGGCAGGGCAACCGGAGTTCCCGGTCTGTTAGCTGACCGTCCCTGGCCCATGCACATGCCCGTGGGTATGGTGCCTGCGCGCCGCCACCCGACCCCCCTGCCCGGAGGTATCTCCCGTGTTTGGCATGACCTCATCACGGTCCGCCCGCAAGACCGCCCTTGCCACCGCCTTCGGCCTCACCGCCGCCGGCACGGCCCTGTGGGCCGGCCTCGGCGCCGCCCAGCCCGCGCACGCGGCCGGCCTGCCGGCCCCCGACCACGTCGTCGTCGTGGTCTTCGAGAACCACGCCTACAACCAGGTCATAGGCAGCTCCAGCGCCCCGTACATCAACTCCCTCAAGAGCGGGGGCGCCAACCTCACGCAGTCGTTCGGCATCACCCACCCCAGCCAGCCCAACTACCTCCAGCTGTTCTCGGGCTCCAACCAGGGCGTCACCGGCGACAGCTGCTACACGCCCGGCTTCAGCTCCGCGCCCAACCTGGCCTCCGAGCTCATCGCCGCGGGCAAGAGCTGGGCCAGCTACAACGAGACCCTCCCCAGCCAGGGCTCCACCACGTGCAGCAGCGGCAACTACGCCCGCAAGCACAACCCCTGGTTCGCCTTCTCCAACGTGCCCACCAGCACCGCGAAGACCATGACCCAGTTCCCGACGGACTACACCACCCTCCCCAAGGTGTCCTTCGTCGTCCCGAACCTGTGCAGCGACATGCACGACTGCTCCGTCGGCACCGGCGACACCTGGCTCAAGAACAACCTCAAGGCCTACGCGGACTGGGCCAAGACCCACAACAGCCTCCTCGTCGTCACCTTCGACGAGGACAACCGGCTCGCGGGCAACAAGATCCCCACCGTCCTCTACGGCCAGCCCGTCACCCCCGGCAGCACCTCGTCCACCACCTACAACCACTACGACGTGCTGCGCACCCTGGAAGGCCTGGCCGGCCTGACCACCCACGCCGGGAACGCGGCCGGCGCCAAGGACATCACGGGGATCTGGGCTTCCTGACCATGTACGTTGCGGACAGCCGCGGTACCCCCGCGCCCGCCGTGACCCCCGAGCAGCAGGCCGCCGTCCCGGGCATCCGCCCGGGGCGGCGCGCCGCGCTCGCCCCCACGGTCCTCGCCCTCGGCACGGTCAGCCTGATCACCGACGTCTCCTCCGAGATGGTCACGGCCGTGCTCCCGCTCTACCTCGTCGCCGGCCTCGGCCTGTCCCCGCTCGGCTTCGGACTGCTCGACGGGATCTACAACGGCATCAGCGCCCTGGTCCGGCTCACCGGGGGCCACCTCGGCGACCGCCTCGGCCGGCACAAGGCCCTCGCCGGCCTCGGCTACGGCCTCTCGGCCCTGTGCAAGCCGCTGCTCCTGCTCGCGCACACCCTCCCCGCCATCGGCGCGGTGCTCGCCCTCGACCGCACCGGCAAGGGCCTGCGCACGGCCCCGCGCGACGCGCTGATCTCCCTGGCCGCCGCCCCCGAGGACCGCGGCCGGGCCTTCGGGGTCCACCGGGCCATGGACACCGCCGGCGCCCTGATCGGGCCGATCCTCGCCTTCCTCATCCTGCGCGGCGCCGCCGACGGCTACGACGCCGTCTTCACGGTCAGCGCCTGCGTCGCCGCCCTCGGCGTGCTGGTGCTCGTCCTGTTCGTCCCCGGCCGGCGCACCGAGCCGTCGCCCGGCGCCGAGCCCGTCTCGCTGCGCGCCGCCTTCGGGCTGCTGGGCCGCCGCGACCTGCGCCGGATCAGCCTGTGCGCCCTGCTGCTCGGGCTGTGCACCGTCAGCGACGCCTTCGTCTTCCTGCTGCTCCAGCGCGCCACCGGGGTCGCCGACCGCTGGTTCGCGCTGCTGCCGCTGGGCACGGCCGCCGCGTTCTTCCTCCTCGCGCTGCCGCTCGGCCGGCTCGCCGACCGGATCGGCCGCTGGCGCGTCTTTCTCGGCGGCCACCTCGCGCTGCTCCTCGCGTACGGGCTGCTGCTGGCGGGCGGGCCGGGGCACGCCCACGTCGCGGTCCTGCCGTACGCCGTGCTCCTGCTGCACGGCGGCTTCTACGCGGCCACCGACGGCGTCCTGATGGCGGCGGCCGCCGGAGCCGTGCCCGAGGAGCACCGCGGCGGCGGCCTCGCCCTCGTCCAGACCGGTCAGGCCCTCGCCCGGTTCGCCGCCTCCCTGGGCTTCGGCGCCGCCTGGACCGTCTGGGGCCCCCGCCCGGCCCTCGCGGCCGCGGCCGTACTGCTGGCCGCCGCGGCCGCCGCGTGCGCCTGGCTCCGGCCCGCGGACTCCATGGCCGCCGAGACGCCGGCCGACTGAGCCCGCCCGGCCGCCGCCGACCTTCCCCCCCATCCCCGAAAGGCCCCCATGACCCTCCCACGCCGGATCCTGATCCTCGTCTCCGCCGTCGTCCTGCTCGCCGCGGTGGGGGTGCTCGCCGTCGTACGGGCCTCCTCACGGGCCGACGAGAAGAACCAGACCCAGGCCGGCGGGCCGCAGATCACCCGGGGCGAGGTCTCCCTGGCCCCGGACGCGGGCAAACGGCGGATCGTGTTCCGGAACATGGCGTGGGGCCCGCACCGCGACGAGCTCGCCACCGTCCCCGCCGACGCGCCCCAGGGCCCCCGTACCGCCTCCGGAGTGAGCTGCCTGCGCTTCCACTCCGCGGCCGGCACCGGGATCTGCCTCCAGGCCGACAAGGGCGGCGGGGTCCAGGAGAGCTACCGGGCCGTCGTCCTCGACGCGCACCTCAAGGAGGTCTCCGCGCGCCCGCTGGCCGGCATCCCCACCCGCGCCCGGGTCTCGCCCGGCGGCCACCTCGCCGCCTGGACGGTCTTCGTCGGCGGGGACTCGTACGCCGGGACGAACTTCTCCACCCGGACCTCGCTGCTCGACCTGCGCACCGGAAAGTTCGACGCCTCCCTGGAGGACTTCGAGATCCGCAAGGACGGCAAGGCCTACCGCAACGCCGACGTCAACTTCTGGGGCGTGACCTTCGCCGCCGACGAGCGGACCTTCTACGCGACGCTCGCCACCGGCGGCCAGACCTATCTGGTCCGCGGCGACCTCGCCGAACGCACGGTGACCACGCTCCGCGAGAACCTGGAATGCCCGTCGCTGTCACCCGACGGGACCCGGCTGGTGTTCAAGAAGAGGGTGCCCGGCCTGTCACCGGACGCCCCGTGGCGGCTGTACGTCCTGGACCTGGCCTCCATGCGGGAGACCCCGCTCGCCGAGGAGCGCAGCGTGGACGACCAGGTGGTGTGGACGGACGACGAGACGGTCGTCTACTCCCTGCCCGGCGACTTCGGCGCCGACCTGTACGCCCTGCCGGCCGACGGCAAGGGCGCCCCGGCCCCGCTGATGGCATCGGCCCTCGCCCCGGCCTTCCTCGGCTGACGCCGGGGGAAGGGCCGGGGCGGGGGCTGACGGGACGGCTGCGCCGAACGCCGGACCGCAGGACCGTTACGCCGGGACCAGGGTCTTGCGGCGCCGCTTGCGCTGGGCCCCCGCCGACAGCTTCAGCTCGATGATCGACCGTACGGCCGGCCACTCCTCGTCGAGGATCGAGTAGAAGGCGGTACTGCGCACGGCGCCGTCGAGCCCCCGCGAATGGGCCCTGCGGACCCCCTCGCAGGTGAACCCGAGCCGCTCCATCGCGGCCCGCGAGCGCCCGTTGCGGGCGTCGGCGCGCAGCGAGATGCGGCGCACGCCCCAGGTCTCGAAGGCATGGCGGAGCATGAGCAGCTTCGCCTCCGTGTTGATGCCCGTCCCCTGGGCGCCCGGGGACAGCCAGGTATTGCCGATCTCGGCGGCATCGGGGATCGCCGTCGCCGGATCACCGAACGGGACGCCCGGCACGGCGGGCCACACCAGTGGTCCCTGCCAGTAGTCGAGCTCCAGGAACCGGGTCGAACCGACGACCCGGCCGTCGGTGGCTCTGACCACCGCGAAGGGGAGCGATCGACCCGCCGCCTGATCTGCGAGGGCGCGGTCGATGTACTCGTGGGACGCCTGCACCCCATGGGGTACGGGGGTGAAGGCGTAAGTCGTACGATCCTCGGCCCCGGCCACGGCCAAGGCCTCGGTGTGGTGGGGGGCGAGGGGCTCGAGCCGCACGGTGCGGCCCGCGAGGAGTACGGGTACGGGCACGGAGCCTTCGGTCCTTCTGGGCGGTGGGGTGGTTGCACAGTGTGCGCTCCTGACGTCGCCCCCCGCGCAAAACACGGGTGAAAGGCAACGGGCTGTCAGGTGAACGCGAGTGGCTCAATGTAGCCCCTAAATGTGCTCTCATGAACCCCCAAATTGGCAACGCCGCGGCCATGTTTTTCGATGACTTTGGTCCCCGCCCAGGAGCCCCCGTAATCCTGATCCGCGGACATCCGTTCCGGCGCGCCGCACGGGTCCCCCGGACGGCCGCCCCGACGGCCTCCGATCGGCGTACAAACACCCTCTGACCTGCATGGATACCGGGAAGTCCAGGGAGGCCCCACGGCGGCCCCGGCCGCCGTCGCGGCGGATGGTACCGGGGCCCCGCCCGGGCCGCAGTGACGTCGAACATACGGCCGTCGGCGATGTGTCCGGCGCCGGGCTCCGGGACCCCCGCCGGCCGGGTCGGTGGCCGGCCCGGCGACGATGATCGACCGCGCCGTCAACCACGGCGCCGCCACCGACCCCGGCCGCTCATTCCGACCGGCACCGCCCCGTCGCGCTCCGTTACGCGCCCTTCCGCTGGGCGATCGTGACATCCGACCCGGCGGCCCCGGGCCGCGAGCCCGAGGAGGACGGGGCGGGCGGCTCCCGACCCCGCTTCCCGCCCCCTACCGTCCCTCCAACGCACCGTTCCCGCGGGGACCTTCGGGAACCCGCGCAGATCTCCACAGACCGCCACAGGCCTTCCAGGAAAGACGAGAAACCCCACACCATGTCCGCATCCCGCATCACCTTCATCGAGGGCCAGGCCGGCCAGGGCGCCGCCCTCGCCCGGATCGCCGCCCGCGTCCGCACCCGGCTCGCCTCCCCGGAGTACGCCGCCCTGCGCACCGCCCGGCGCCCCCTGTTCACCGGCATGGGCGCCTCGTACGCCGCCCTCGCCGTCCCCGTGCAGCAGCTGCGCGCGGCCGGGGTCGTCACCCAGCGCGTGCTGTCCAGCGAGATCGAGACCGGCACCGCGGGCTTCGACACCGACTGCCTGATCGCCGTCTCCCAGGGCGGCCGCAGCCGCGAGACCATCGCCGCCTTACGGTGCGCCGCCCCCGGGGTCACGAAGGCCGCGCTGCTCAACGTCGTACCCTCGCCGCTCGGCGATCTCGCCGACCTGACCGTCGACCTCGGCAACGAGCCCGACTCGTACGCCTCGACCATCGGCTACACGGGGGCCGTCGTCGCCCTCGACCTGGTCGCGGGGGCCGTCGCGGGCCGCGAGCGGGACCCGTGGGGCGACATCGCCGAGCGGACCACCGAGGTCCACCGGCAGGCCGCCGAGGTGGTCGCGGGTCTGCGCGAGCGCGGCGCCCGCTGCGTCGCCTCCGACGCGGTGGCGGCCGGAGCCTCGCGGGCCTCGGCCGAGGAGGGGGCGCTGCTGCTGCGCGAGGTGGTCCGGATGACCGCGGCCGCCTCCACGACCCGCAACTACCTGCACGGGGAGATGGAGTCGGCCGGCAACACCCTGCACCTCGTCCTCGGCGACGGCCGCGAGATCGAGCTGGCCCGCTCCCTGGCCGCCGCGGGGCACCTCACGCTGCTGCTGACGACGGCGAAGGCCGACCCGTCGGACAGCCTGTCGGTGATCCGCCTCCCCGAGGTCCCGGACGCCGTCCGCGCGGTGCTGGAGGCGGTGGTGCTCCAGGAGCTGGTCGCCCAGCTCAGCGCCGAACGCGGTGTGCCGATCGAGTCGTTCGTCTTCGCCAACGACGACACCAAGCAGGGAGGCCTCGACAGGGCCGGCTTCCGGGTGGCCGCCTACGCCCCGGCGGGCGACGCCGCAAGGCCCCCGGCCCCCTGATTCCGCCGTGGTCGGGCCTTAGGGGTGCTGCGGGGAATGCCGGGTCTGCGACGCTGGTTGCCCCGTGACAAGATCGAAAACCAGGGGAGCCCGGCATGACCGAGACCGTCACCCGCATCGAGTACACCCTGCCCGTGAACGACCCCGTGGCCGAGGACCAGGTCCAGCTGAGCCGTGACGACCTGTGGACGGGCCTGGTGGCCAAGGCCGCCGACCCGCGCCCCTACGTACCGGCGATCACCGAGTGCACGGTCCTGTCGGAGAACCCGCAGGGCCTGGTCCGGGAGATAGCCCGGGCCGGGGACCGCTTCCGCGAGGTCGTGGTCTTCGACATCGGCCACCGCGTGAGCTTCCGCCGCTCGGACGAGAAGGAGGTCTGGACGATCGACAACGTCATCGACGAGGACCCGTCCGGCGCCCTCACGCTGACGTTCAGCGGCGAGTTCGGGCGCGAGTTCGCCGCCTCCCGGCTCGCCGCGATGCGCACGTCCATGGCCGAGACGGCCGCCCGCACCCTCGCCGTGATCCGAGAGTCCGCCGCCTGAGCCCGCCTGAGCCCGCCTGAGCCCGCCTGAGCCCGCCTGAGCCCGCCTGAGCCCGCCTGAGCCCGCCTGAGATCATCCGCCCATGGACTTGGTACTGAGCCGACTCGCCGCCGTCGGGCCCTTCTTCGCCGTCCCGTACGGGAAGGAACCGCCCGGGGACGGCTTCCGGCCGTTGAGCGAGCTGTACGGGCCCCGGCTGGAGCCGTACGTCGCCGAGGTCGGGCGGCGGATCGGCAGCGGGCCGGGGCGCGTCGCGGCCTCCACCGCCCAGTTCGGGATCGCCTCGCGGCTGTGGTCGATCGGGCTCGGCTGCGCCGCGCTGGGCGGGCGGGTGCCGGACCTGGGGGCCGACCGGGTGTGGTGGCGGCTGCCCGGGGCGGGCTCGCTGGAACTGTGGCTGCCCGAGCCCGGCCGGGGTGACCTGCCGGCCGCGTCGCTCGGGGAGACCGTGCTCGGCAACCTCGCGGCCCTGGACGCGCGGCTGCGCGAGCGGTACGGGGTCTCGCCCAAGGTGCTGCGCGGCAACGCCGCGTCGGGGCTGGTCGGCGCGCTCCGGGTGCTGATCGACCGGGTCCCGGGCGGCCCGGCGGTGTCCCTCGCCGCGGAGCTGCTGGCCGAGGACGGCGCGCTCGGCGCAACCGGCACCTTCATCCACGAGGAAGGCCTCGGGGTGGCGTTCGTGCGCCGCAGCTGCTGCCTCTATTACCAGGTCCCCGGCGGCGGCCTCTGCGGGGACTGCGTACTGCGCACCAGGTAACCCGGCAGGGCCGTCCGGAGCAGCCGGGGGTGTGGCGGGAGCCGGTCCGCCGGGGCCGCCTCCTACGGTCCCTTGCATGACGCACGCTCGCACACCGCATCCGGAGCCCCTGCCGCCGTCGCGGACCCCCTCGGGGACCTCATCGGGGCTGTCCCGGCGCGCCGCCCTGACCGGCCTCGCCGCGGGCGCCGGGGTCCTCGCGGTCGGCGCCGCCGCGGGCTGCGCGGCCTCCACGCCCCGGGCGGCCGCGGCGGCGCCCGATCCCGCGCCGGGGGCCATGAAGCTCTTCGACGACCCCGGGTACGACTTCGCGGGGCTCCTCGCGCTCGGCGCGGCCGGCATGCGCGCCTCCGAGGTCGGCGAGGTGCTCACCGCCGTCAACGCCATCAACACCGCGGGCCTGTCCGCGCAGACCTTCACCGACACCTTCCGGTCCTGGGGCGACCGGCTCTCCGCGCCCCCGGCCGCGGGCCGCGACAGCGGCGGAGCCCCCTCGCAGACCCGCCGGTTCCGCTCGCTGCGGGCCGCCCAGTACTACGCCCAGGCCCTGTTCTACGTCCTCGGCACCCGCAGCCCCGGGGACGAGAAGGCCCTCTACCTGGCCGGCCGCAAGGCCTGGGACACCTTCGGCCGGCTCTGCTCCCCGGCCGCCGTCCGCGCGCAGGTCCCGTACGGCAAGACCCGGCTGCCGGTCTGGTTCTTCCGGCCCGAGGGCCCGGACGAGCCCCGCCCGACGGTCATCCTCACCAACGGCAGTGACGGGCAGAACGTCGACATGTGGACGTACGGCGTCGCGGCCGCCCTCGGCCGGGGCTGGAACGCGCTCGTCTACGACGGCCCGGGCCAGGGGCAGCTGCTGTTCGTCGAGGAGATCCCCTTCACCACCCGGTGGGAGCAGGTGGTGGCCCCGCTCGTCGACTGGCTCGACGCCCGCGAGGACGTCGACAGCGGCCGGATCGCGATCACCGGCCTCAGCATGGCCGGCAACCTGGTCGCCCGCGCCGCGGCCTTCGAGCACCGGCTCGCGGCCGTGGCGTGCATGCCCGGCGTGCTCAGCCCGTGGCTCGGCTTCGACAAGGAGCTCCGTGACGTCGTCACCGCCGACAAGGCGGAGACCAACCGGGTCTGGAACGAGGAGGTCGTCCCCGCACTCACCCCGGAGCTCGCCGCCACCGTCAAGAAGCGCTTCGAGATCTTCTCGCCGGAGGCGCTGCGCGAGGCGCGGGCCGGCCGGATGTTCAAGGACCTCTGGACCCCGGCCCAGGCGGCGATCGGCCTCGACGTCACCAAGGTCGTTCCGCGGATCAAGGCGCCGACGCTGGTCCTCGACTACGACTTCGAGCAGTTCTACCCCGGCCAGCCCCGGCAGATGTACGACCTGCTGCGCTCGGAGCGCGCGTACGTGAAGATGACGGAGGCCACCGGGGCGCAGTTGCACTGCTCCCCGATGGCCCCGCAACAGCACTGCGACGTCGTCTTCGACTGGCTCGCCGACGTCCTGCGGCGTTAGGCCGGCAGCACTAGAACGTGAGGTTCCAGGCGTCGATCTTGCCGGTGTCCGCGCTGGCGTTGTCGTTCACGCGGAGCTTCCAGAGGCCGTTGGCAACCTCGGAGGAGGCGTTGACGGTGAAGCTCTGGACGATGTTGTCCGTACCGCCGCCGGCCCGGTTGCTCAGGGTGTAGACGGTGCCGTCCGGAGCCACCAGGTCGACCTTCAGGTCACCGATGTAGGTGTGCTTGATGTCCACGCCCACCTTGAGGGTGGCCGGCGCGTTGCCGGTCACCCCGCTGACGGTGATCGGGCTCTCCACGGTCGCGTTGTCGTTGATCGCGAAGTCGCCGAGGTTCTCGAAGTACTTCCCGGGGGGCGGGGTGGAGCCGACCGCCTTCAGCGCGTCGACCTGGCCCTCCCCGAAGAACGAGTTGTTGGCCGCGGTACCGGTGCAGCGGCTGTCCGAGGGGCAGGCGATGTCGTTGGCCTGGGTGGCCAGCTTGTCGCGCAGCTGCGCCGGGGTGATGCCCGGGTTGGTGCTGGCGAGCAGCGCCGCGACGCCCACCACGTGCGGGGTGGCCATCGACGTACCGCTCTTGGTGCCGTACTTGCCGCCCGGCACGGTGGAGTAGACGTCGCTGCCCGGGGCGGCGACGTCGATGACGCCGGAGCCGAAGTTGGAGAACGAGGCCTTCGAGGTGCCGGTGCCGTTCGCCGCGACCGTGACCACGCCCGGGAGCTCGGTCGGGATGTCGAGGCAGGCGTTGGTGATGGTGCGGGTGACCGGCGTCGAGTCGTTCGGGCTCGCGGAGTCGGTCGTCTTGTGGGCGAGGTCGTAGTTCTCGTTGCCCGCCGCGGCGATCTGCAGGGAGCCCTTGCCCTCCGCGTACTCCTGGGCGCGCTTGACGCCCTCGATGATGGCGGCCTGGTCGATGTTGTCGGGGCAGTTGAACTGCCACGGGTCCGTGTAGTAGCTGTTGTTGGTGACCTTGAAACCGTGGTCACCGGCCCACACGAAGCCGCAGATGGTGTTCTCGGCGAAGAAGAACGAGTTGCCCGGCTCGGCGACGCGGACCGCGGAGATCTTCACGCCCGGGGCCACGCCGACGACGCCCTTGCCGTTCTTGGCGGCCGCGATGGTGCCCGCGACGTGCGTGCCGTGGCTGTCCACGTCCCGCCAGGCGCCCGTCCGGGTGTCCGGCTTGCCGTACGCGCAGGAGACGGAGTCGGCCGCGTTGAAGTTCGGCGCCAGGTCCTGGTGCTGGTCGTCCACACCGGTGTCCAGGATGCCGACCTTGACGGAGGAGGAGCCGGTGGTGACGGCCCAGGCCTGGTCCGCCTTGATCTGGCTCATGTCGGCGCGGACGGGCTCGCCGGCCGGGGTCGTCGACTGGGCCGGGTTCGCGGGCAGCGCCGGGTTGTAGGCGTCGGCCGGGACGTCCGAGGTACGGGTGGCGCCGACCTGCTGGACCCCGCTGACCCCGCGCATCGTCGCGGCGAAGCCGGCGGAGGCGGAGTGGGCGACGATCACGCCGATGGAGTCGAAGGTGGAGAAGACGGTGCCGCCGTTGGCGGCGATGGCGCTGCGGACCGCCGAGCTGTCACCGGGGGCGGTGATCACGAGGTAGGCACGGGTGCCGGCAACCCAGGTCGCACTCTGGGAGGTCGGCGCCGCGGCGGCCTTGCCCGCGGCCTTGGCGGGGGCGGAGGGGGCGGTCTGGCCGGAAGGGGAGACCGGGGCGGTGCCGGCGAGCGCGGCGGGGGCCCCGAAGGCGAGTGCGGCGCCGAGGGTGGCGGCCAGCACGAGAGTACGTCGAGGTCGGCTGGATATGTGGGGTATCAATGCGTCCTCCGAAGACGGCCCGGAGGTGCTCATGACACCTACCGGGCCGTACGAAACGAGTGGTGGACGCAAGATGTCAGACGCGTGCCCCGGTATGGAAGTACCTTTTACCGCACGACACTTAACGGCCCCATGGCCGAAAATCGACCGTGGGGCCGCGTGGGCGCGGTGTGAAGGGGCTGTGAGGGCCGACCGGCCCGGGCACCGTGGGGGCGAGCCCGGCCCGGCCGGCCCGTGACGGGCGTTCCGGTCAGACCGGTACGCCGTCCTTGGCGCCGGCCGGCGACGGGGCGGGCACAGTGGGGAGCTCCGCGCCGTGGCCGTCGTCGATCAGCGTGGTCTCGTCGAACTCCAGGCGTCCCGCCAGGACTTCGGTGGCCCGCTCGCGGTCGAACTCCTTGGTCCAGGTGCCGATGAGCACCGTCGCCACGGCGTTGCCCGCGAAGTTCGTCAGCGCCCGGGCCTCGCTCATGAACCGGTCGATGCCCACGATCAGCCCGACGCCGTCGACGAGTTCCGGCCGGTGCGACTGCAGCCCACCGGCCAGCGTCGCGAGCCCGGCGCCCGTCACGCCCGCCGCGCCCTTCGAGGCGATGATCATGAACAGCAGCAGCGAGATCTGCTCGCCGATGGCCAGCGGCTTGCCCATGGCCTCCGCGATGAACAGCGAGGACATCGTCAGGTAGATCGCGGTCCCGTCCAGGTTGAACGAGTAGCCCGTCGGCACCGTGATGCCGACCACCGGCTTCGAGACGCCCAGGTGCTCCATCTTCGCGATCAGCCGCGGCAGCGCCGACTCCGAGGAGGAGGTGGAGAGGATCAGGAGGAACTCGCGGCCCAGGTAGCGCAGCAGCGAGAACACGTTGAGCCCGGTGCACACCCGCAGCAGGGCGCCGAGCACCACGAACACGAACAGCAGGCAGGTCGTGTAGAAGCCGATCATGATGACGGCCAGCGACTTCAGCGCGTCCATCCCGGTCGCTCCGACCACCGCCGCGATCGCGCCGAACGCGCCCACCGGCGCCGCCCACATGATCATCGCCAGTACCCGGAAGACCAGCTTCTGCACGTGCCCGATCCCGCGCAGCAGCGGCTCGCCCGCCGGGCCCATGGCCTGGAGCGCGAACCCGCACAGCAGCGCCACGAGCAGCGTCTGGAGCACCTGCCCGCCGGTGAAGGCGGAGACCAGGGTGGTCGGGATGATCCCGAGCAGGAACTCGGGCGTGCTCTGCGCCCCGCCCGCCTTGGCCTGCGCCTCGCCGGCGTGCTTGACGGCCTCGGTCAGGTGCAGTCCGCTGCCCGGCTCCAGCAGGTTCCCGACGAGGAGCCCGATCGCCAGGGCCACCGTGGACATGATCATGAAGTAGCCGAGGGCGAGGCCGCCCACGGCGCCGACCTTCGCGGCCTTGCGCACCGACCCGATGCCCAGCACGATCGTGCAGAAGATCACGGGCGAGATCATCATCTTGATGAGGTTCACGAAGCCGGTGCCCAGCGGCTTGAGCTCCACGGCCGTGCCGGGTGCGGCGAAGCCGACGGCGATGCCGAGGAGTACGGCGGCGATCACCGCGATGTACAGGTAGTGGGTCTTGTCGCGTCTGCCGGCCACGGCTCGCCTCCTGGTGGTGAATACGTCCCGGGAGGACCATCGCCCGAGGCTGTGACCCCGGTCACCCTTGCGTTCATTGAGTTCACGGCCCGGTGCACACTGAGCGCCATGTTCCGTTTCCCCCGACCGCCGCGCAGCCTCGCCGGCCAGCTCTTCGCCATGCAGGTGCTGCTGGTCGCCGTGGTCGTGGCCGGCTGCGCGGTCTTCGCGTACGCCACCGCCCGAGGGCAGGCCGAGGAGGCCGCCCGGCGCCAGGCGGGGGCCGTGGCCCGTGCCGTCGCCGACTCCCCGTCCGTACGCGAGGCCGTACGCGGGGCCGCGGCCGGCGGCGACCCCTCGGCCGCCCTTCAGCCCTACGCCGAGCGGGTCCGCGTGGACTCCGGGGTGGACTTCGTGACGATCATGGCCCCCGACGGGCGGCGCTGGACCCACCCCGACCCCCACCGCATCGGCGAGCCCTTCATGGGGAACACCGCCCCCGCCCTGCGCGGCGAGACCTTCAGCGAGACCTACACCGGCACCCTCGGGCCCTCCATCCGCGTGGTCACCCCGCTGATGGACGACGGCCGGGTGACCGGCATGGTCAGCGCCGGCATCACCGTCCGCGCGATCAGCGCCCGGCTCGCCGAGCAGCTCACCGCCCTCGCCTGGGTCGCGGCCGGCGCCCTCGCCCTCGGCGGAGCCGGCACGTACGTCGTCAACGCCCGGCTGCGCCGGCACACCCACGGGATGAACGCGGGCGAGCTCAGCCGGATGTACGACTACCACCAGGCGGCCCTGCACGGGGTCCGCGAGGGCCTGCTCATGCTCGACGGCCAGCGCCGGATCACCCTCATCAACGACGCCGGACGCGAACTGCTCGGCCTGCGGGGGGAGGTCAGGGGCACAGGCGCCGCCGATCTCGGGCTGCCCGCCCCGCTCACCGGCGCCCTGCTCGCCGACCGGCCCCGCGTGGACGAGGTGCACCTGACCGCGGACCGGGTGCTCGTCCTCAACAGCTCGCCCGTCGCGGGCGGCGGCCGCCGCGGCACCGTGGTCACCCTCCGCGACCACACCGAACTCCAGTCGCTCACCGGAGAGTTGGATCAGGAACGCGGATTCACCGAGGCGCTGCGCTCCCAGGCCCACGAAGCCGCCAACCGGCTGCACACCGTGGTCTCCCTCATCGAGCTCGGCCGCGCGGACGAGGCGGTGGAATTCGCCACCGCCGAACTGCAGCTGGCCCAGGCCCTCACCGACGAGGTCGTCACCGGCGTCGGAGAGCCCGTCCTGGTGGCACTGCTGCTCGGCAAGGCCGCCCAGGCGCACGAGCGCGGGGTCGACCTGGTCGTCACCCCCGACAGCCGGGCCGTCGACGGCCGCACCGGAACCCTTCCCGCGCGGGACCTCGTCACCGTGCTCGGCAACCTCCTCGACAACGCCGTCGACGCCCTGACCGGCGTCCCCGGGGCCCGGATCGCGGTCACCGTCCGGCCCGACGGGGAGGGACTGCTGCTCCGCGTCGCCGACAACGGCCCCGGGCTGCCCGCGGGCGCCGCCTCCGACGTGTTCCTGCGCGGCTGGTCGGGAAAGGGAGAGGGGCGCGGCCTCGGTCTCGCCCTGGTCCGCCAGGTGGCCCACCGGCACGGAGGCAGCGCGGTCGCCGCCGAAGGGCCGGGCGGGGGAGCCGAGTTCACCGTACGACTGCCCATGCGAAGGGAGCCGACAGCATGAGCGACGAAGCCCGCGAACCCAGCGGGGCGCGCCAGACCCGCGGGGCGCCCGACGTGCGGGTGCTGGTGGTCGAGGACGACCCCGTGGCGGCCGACGCGCACGCCCTGTACGTCGGCCGGGTGCCCGGCTTCACCGCCGTCGGCGCCGTCCACTCGCTCGCCGGGGCCACCCGCGTCCTGGAGCGGACCCGGGTCGACCTGCTGCTGCTCGACCTCACCCTGCCCGACGGGCACGGACTGCGCTTCGCCCGCCGGCTGCGGGCCTCCGGGCATCCCGTGGACGTGATCGTCGTGACCTCGGCGCGGGACCTGGCCGTGGTGCGCGAGAGCGTCTCGCTCGGCGTGGTCCAGTACGTACTGAAGCCGTTCGCCTTCCCGACGCTCCGCGAACGGCTGCTGCGCTACGCCGAGTTCCGTGCCACCGCGGGCGAGGCCGCAGGCCAGGACGACGTCGACCGGGCGCTCGCCGCCCTGCGCTCCCCGGCCCCCGCCGAGCTCCCGAAAGGGCTGAGCGCGCCGACCCTGGACCGGGTCGGCGCGCTGTTGCGGGCGGCGCCCGAGGGGCTGACCGCCGCGGGGGCGGCCGAGGCGGCCGGGATCTCCCGGATCACGGCCCGCCGCTACCTGGAGCACCTGGTGGACACCGGGAGGGCGGACCGCACCCCCCGCTACGGGCAGGTCGGCCGCCCCGAACTGCACTACCGCTGGCTGGCTGCGGCCGGGACCGGTTCCGTGTCAAAGGTGTAGAACTTCCGGTGGTCCAGCATGTCGGCCGGGGTCACGTCGTTCCACGGCCGCATGGTGTCGTGCAGGTCGACCACGTTGGCGGTGCCGGCGGCCGGCAGGTACGTCGACTTCGGGTTGCGGGCCTGCCACTCGGCCCACAGCTTGTCGATGTAGGCGTGGTGCATCCAGAACACCGGGTCGTTGGGCGAGACCCCGGTGGCCATCTGGCCGCCGACCCAGACGTGCACCCGGTTGTGCAGGTTGGCGCCGCGCCAGCCCTCCAGGTGGTTGCGGAAGCCGTTCGAGGAGCTGTTCCACGGGGCCATGTCGTACACCGGCATGGCGAGGACGGACTCCACCTCGGCCTTGGTCGGCAGTTCGGCCACGCCCTCGCCCAGCGCGCGGCGCAGGTAGGCGCGCCCGTCCACCCGTACGTTCACGTTGAACTTCCCGGTGGCGTACGCGAACGGACCGTCCATGACCTGCCCGTCGCGGGCCCGGCCGGTGCCGCCGAGGAAGTCGGCGGCCCAGAGGGAGGAGCGGGAGGTGCGGTCCACGGTCCAGTCCCAGTACGGCAGCGAAACCTTCGGGTCCACTTTCTGCAGCGCGGCCTCGAACTCCAGGAGGAAGCGGCGGTGCCAGGGCAGGAAGGAGGGGGAGCGGTGGCCCACCCGGTCGCCCGAGTCGGTGTCGCCCATGATGAACCCGTTGTGGGTGGTCACGAAGCGGTCGTACGAGCCGGTGCGCTTGAGTTCGAGCAGCGCGTTGGTGAAGGCGCGCTTCTCCTCGGCGGTGAGGGCGGCCTGGTTCTTGCGGACGGTCATGCCGTGCCTCCCATGGGCGCGAACGGGGCGAGGACGGCGCCCTGGAGCTCGCGCACGGCGGCGCGGGCGAGCGAGGCCGGATCGGCGAAGGTCTCGTAGTGGTTGACCACGCTGATCCAGGTGCCGTCGGCGTTGCGCATGACGTGCAGTTCGCGTCCGTCTATCCGGACGGTGGGCAGGCCGTCGTGGCCTCCACCGTGATGGCCGCCGTGGTGGCCGCCCCCGGTCGTGCCCGGGGTGATCTGGATGCGGCGGCCCTGGTACACCTCGTCGACCGTGCCGGCGGGTATGGAGGCACGGGAGTCGGCGGCGGCAGCGTGCGCGGTGGCGCCGGCTATGCCGAGGGCGGAGAGTGCGCCGGCTGTGGTGCCCAAGGCCTGCCGGCGGGTGATCTTGTTCATGGGCCGAAGAACTATCAGGACCACGCGGGCCGTTGGCCGGTATCCGGACATCGGCGGATAAGTTGCCCGTAGAACCAGTTGGTCGATCTTCCCGTCCGAACCGGCTCCAGCGGCCCGGACGGGAAGATCTTCGTATAAAAGTGTACTGGACAGTAAGTTGTCCGGCCGCGCGCCGTCCCTATGGAGGGGGTCACGCCGCGGAGTCGGCCGGAAGCTCTCGGTGGCGCGTCGGAATTCTCCGCTCAGGCGGCTAAAGCCATATTTGTGAGGATCAGTCACCTATAGTCCGGATATGGCTCTCCATGAGACGAAAGACGTACACGCCGGTGACGCCGACACGGACGTGTTCGCGTCCGCACTGAGCGGCCAGGTCCTCCCGAAGTACCGGATGCCCGACGACCACTCGCCCACCGAGGTGGTCTACGAGCTGCTCAGCAACGAGCTCCTCCTCGACGGCAACGCGGCCCAGAACCTGGCCACCTTCTGCACCACCTGGTCGGACGACGGCGTGCACCGCCTGATGAACCTGTGTCTCGACAAGAACATGATCGACAAGGACGAGTACCCGCAGACGGCCGAGATCGAGGCCCGCTGCGTCAACATCCTGGCCGACCTGTGGAACGCCCCGCCCGGCGGCGCGGCCGCCGGCTGCTCCACCACCGGATCCAGCGAGGCCGCGATGCTCGGCGGCCTCGCCCTCAAATGGCGCTGGCGCACCCGCCGCCAGGCCCAGGGCCTCCCCGTCGACCGGCCCAACCTGGTGTGCGGACCGGTCCAGATCTGCTGGGAGAAGTTCGCCCGCTACTTCGACGTCGAGCTGCGCCAGGTCCCGCTCGAGGCGGATGCCACCGGGCTGCGCCCCCACCAGCTCGCCGAGTACGTCGACGAGAACACCATCGGCGTCGTCGCCATCCTCGGCGTCACGTACACCTGCGACTACGAGCCCGTCGCCGAGATCGCCGCCGAACTCGACCGGATCCAGGCCGAGCACGGCTGGGACGTCCCGATCCACGTGGACGGGGCCAGCGGCGGCTTCGTCGCCCCCTTCCTCCACCCCGACGTGGTGTGGGACTTCCGGCTGCCGCGCGTCGCCTCCGTCAACACCTCGGGCCACAAGTACGGACTCGCCCCGCTCGGCGTCGGCTGGATCGTCTGGCGCACCTCCGACCTCCTGCCCAAGGAGCTCGTCTTCGACGTGGACTACCTGGGCGGCGACATGCCGACCTTCGCCCTCAACTTCTCCCGCCCCGGCGGCGAGGTCATCGCCCAGTACTACCTGTTCCTGCGGCTCGGCCGCGGCGGCTACCGGCGCGTCCAGAAGGCCTGCGCCGACACCGCCCAGTACCTGGCCGGGGAGATCGCCGCGATGGGCCCCTTCACCATCCTCTACGACGGCACCGGCGGCCTCCCGGCCGTCTCCTACCGGCTCACCGACCAGGCCGCGTCCGGCTTCAGCCTGTACGACCTCTCCGACCGGCTGCGGATGCGCGGCTGGCAGGTTCCCTCGTACCCGTTGCCGGCCGACCGTGACGACACCGTCATCCAGCGCGTGCTGATCCGGCACGGAGTGACCCGCGACCAGATCGCCCTGCTCGTCACGGACCTGCGCAACGCGGTGGAACACCTCACCGCCGCACCCCCGCCGGCCCCGGCGACCGAGCCCCGGTCGGGATTCCACCACTAGGTCCCGTTCCCTGCGACCCTCGCGGCCACCCTCGCGCGGGAGCGCCCCGCGGCGCGTGGCCGCGGGGCGCCTGGTGGTGTTAGTCGATCTGCTCCCCGTTGTACGTGCCGCCCTGGCAGTAGTTGCCCTGGTCGTTGATCGCGGGCGTTCCGCCGCCCTGCCTGCACTGGGAAGGGGTGACGTAGGTTGCGGCGCCCTGTGTGGTGGCGGCGCTGGCGGCGCCTGTGAGGCCGAGTCCGGCGAGGGCTGCCGTGGCGATGACGGCGGCGAGGATTCGTCGAATGCGCATGTGGTCTCCCTTTCACGGATTGCCTCGGTTGGGGCACTAGCCAGCTTGATCTTCACCCATGTGGGTGGCGCGTCATATTGGGCCATTCGGGTGACGGTGCTGTCGGGGGCGGGGTCGGTGACGCGACCCGTCGGACAGGCGCCGGCGAACGGGCGCCGGCGGCGGGCCCCGGCCGGGTGCCGCTCAGGCGGAGGTGGACCAGCGCATGTCGAGTGCGTCGAGGGCGGCGATCCGGTCCGGGGTGAGGGCCGCCGCGCGCGAGCGCTGATTGGCGATCCAGACACCCAGGCGGACGTCCTGCGCGCCGACCCGTTCCACATGGGCGCGCGGGACCCGGAGGTGCTGTTCGCGGGTGTGGAACAGGCGGGCCGCCGCCAGGTGCTCCGCCCACTTCTCGGCCTGCGTGCGCCGCGGCCGCGGGCGCTCGGCCGCGCTCGCCCCGGTCACCCCGAGCGTGTGCTCCAGCAGCCAGCGCTGTGCCCAGGTCAGCTGCTCCCAGGCCAGCCGCTGAGCGCGTACCCACCGGCCCAGGTCCTCGCCCTGGACGACCACCTCGCCGGGGGCGAGCGGCAGCCGGCCGCCCGCGTCGAGGTGGACGCGGGTCAGGTGGAAGGCGCGCTGCCAGGAGATGTCCCAGGCCGGGCACCACGAGGCGTCGATGGCCTCCAGGGCCTCCCGGCGCTCCTCCGGCAGTGCGCCGGGGCCCTCGCGGCGGGCGGCGGCCCGCTGGTTCTTGACCCACACCCCGACCGGTGCTCCGCGCCAGGTGGCCTCCGCCGGCGGCAGCAGGTGCCCGTGCTCCGCCGCCCAGCCGCGGGCCGCCGCGAGCCCCTCCTCGTACGCCACGTCGAAGTGGCTCCACACCATGCCGAGTTCGTCGAGCTGCGCGACCCGCTCCCGGCCGAGGGCGCCCCGGCGGTGGGTGCGCCGCACGTCCGCGATCCACTGGCCGAGCGGGAACCGGGCCAGCCCGGGCGGCCAGGCCTCGGCGGCGGCCTCCGTACCCGCCTGCGTACCGGTCTGCCCACCGGCCTCCGTACCCGGCGCGACGGGCGACCCGGCCGGCACCTTGAACGCGAACGGCACCCGCAGGTCCCCGGCCCCGGCCGCGTAGATCCGGGCGGCCTCCACCCCGCGCCGCCAGTGCTCGCGCTCCGGGTGCAGCACCCGCAGCCGGATGAACGCCGCCAGCAGCGCCGGATCGCGCGGGGTGGAGAAGCTCAGCAGGGCCCGCGCCCCGGTCCGCATCCCGGCGCCCGCCACGGCCACGGCCTCGGACCCGGCCCGCGGCCGGCTCGGCGCCTGCGGCTGCGCCAGCGATTCGACCAGCCGGGTGTCGTGCGCCCGCAGCGCCTCCAGCAGCCGCGCGAGGTCCCCGTAGGCCCGCGAGGTCAGCATCGACTCGGCCGTCTCGTCCGGCCCCAGCAGTACGGGCACCACCAGCGAGGCGACCTTGCCCTCGCCGGGGTGGATGCGCAGCGCCCGCCCGACGGCCTGGACCAGGTCGGGCATGGACCCCCGTACGTCGGCCCAGAAGACGGAATCGCACTCCTTGGTGTCCACGCCCTCGCCCAGCACCCGGACACTGCCGAGGAAGGCCTTGTCCGCGGCCCCGTCCGCCGCGAAATCCGCCAGCACCCGCCGCCGGTGCGCCGCCGTGTGCTGCCCGCACAGCCAGTCCGCCCTGACCGTACGGGGGTACACCGGCTTCGGCGCGTCCTCGGCGGCCCGCAGCCGCCGCGCCACCTCCGGCAGCCCGGCGGCGAACGCCTCTGCCTCCCGGGTCAGGTGATGGAAGACGAGGGTCCGCCGGAACCCCTGGTCGGCGGCGGCCTTCACCAGCGCCGCCTGAAGGGCCGCCAGCCGCGACCCGCGGACGGCGTCGGAGCGGGCGTCCGCGCCCAGCAGCACGGCCGCCTGGAACCCCGGATCGCTGACGTCCACGCACACCACCCGGTACGGGGCGCAGATGCCGCGGTCGATGGCCTCCGCGAGGGTCAGGGTGTGGCAGCGCGCGCCGAAGGGGCCGTCGGGGTCGTCCTCCATGGACGCGACGAGCTCGCCCCGCCCGCGGCCGCTCTCCTCGTCCTCCTCCGCGCCGTCCTGCCAGACCCGGGGCGTGGCCGTCATGTACAGCCGCCGGACGGACGGGATCCGGGTGTTGTCGTGCACCACGGCCCACGGTTTCCCGATCCGTCCGGAGGTACGGTGCGCCTCGTCGACCACGATCAGGTCCCAGCCCGGCAGCCCGGCGAGGTGGGCCTGCTCGATCGTGCCGAGGCCCAGCGAGGCGTACGTGGCGTACACCGTCACCCGGTCCGCCGACGGGCCCGCCCAGCGGGCCAGTTCGGCCGGATCGGTCGTGGCCGGCATGCCCGCGTCCGCGGGGCGCAGGGAGCACACCGCGAGGGCGCGCCCGCTCCGGCCGCCTTCCCGCCAGGCCGCCGCCGTCTGTACGAGCAGGTCCAGGGAGGGCACGAGGACCAGCACCCGCCCGGCCCGCAGCTCCTCGGCCGAGCGCACGGCGACCAGGGACTTGCCGGAGCCGGTGGCCATGATCACCTGGGTCCGCAGCCCGGCCCCGGGTACTCGGCCGCCGGCGGGCAGTTCGAGCGCCCGCAGGACCGCGTCGACGGCCTCCCGCTGGTGCGGACGGAGCTCTTTCCTCGCCATGCGCCCTGCTCCGTCCGCCCGCCCCTGCTCCGATCAGCCCTTTCGGCTCCAGACTCCATCCTGCACGACATGTGAAGCGTGCGGGTCCGCGCCGCGGGCGGAGCGTCCGGATCACATCTTGGCGCCGAAGTTCTGCGTCCACCACGGGCCGCCCGGGCCCGAGTGGATGCCGACGCCGATGTCCTTGAAGGAGCAGTTGAGGATGTTGGCGCGGTGGCCCGGGCTCTTCATCCACGAGTCCATGACCGAGGCCGCGGTCTGCTGGCCCCGCGCGATGTTCTCGCCGTACGTCGACCAGCGGTAGCCGGCGGCCGTCGTCCGCTTCCCCGGGTCGGCGCCGTCGGGGTTGGTGTGGTCGAAGAAGCTACGGGCCGCCATGTCGTCGGAGTGCCCCTGGGCGGCCGACCGCAGCTGCGGGTCCTCCTTCAGGGGGCCGCAGCCGGCCGCCGCGCGCTCGGAGTTGACCAGCGCGATGACCTGGCCGGCGACGCCCGCCGGGGCGGGGCCCGGAGCGGGCGCCGAGGGGCGCGGAGCCGGCGCCTTGGACTTGGTCGGCGTGGGGCTCGGCGTCGGGCTCTCGGCGGACGGGCTCGGCGAGGCGGAGGCCGAGGGGGACGGGGAGGCCGACGCGGAGGGAGAGGCCGAGTCCGAGGGGGACGCGGAGCCGGGGTCGGGGGCCGCCAGTGCGGACAGCGGGGCGGCGGGCGCGGCGCCGGTGTCCTTGTCGTCCGAGCCGGGGAACCCGCCGAGGTACGCGAGCCCGCCGCCCGCGACGCACGCGGCGAGCACCGCGCCGCCGACCGCGCGGCGGCGGCTCCTGCGGCGCTTGCGCAGGACGCCGCGGCCGCCGCCGGGGGTGGCGTCCGGTACGCCGCCCTGGGCGGAGACCGTGGGGGTGAGCTGCGTCGCGGCGTCGGAGACGTCCGTGCCGTCGAAGCCCGTGGTGTCGTAGCCCGTGCCGTCGTAGCCCGTACCCGCGCCGCCGCTGGGGGAGTACGCCGGGGCACTGGCATCCGCGCCGCCGTCGTACGCGTACGCCGCGTCGGCCGGGGCGAAGCCGGCTGCCGCGGCCGACCGTATGCCCGCCAGCAGTGCCATCGAGACCGGGACCAGGGCCAGACCCGCCAGCAGCCCTTCCGCCGGGAGCAGTCCGCTCCACAGTCCCGCGCACCGTACGCACTCGCGCGCGTGCCGGGCTATTCGCTTGCGCCACAGCGTCGACGGCACCCCGTCCCAGGCGCCCGTGACCCCGCGCAGCTCCTCGCACGGGGGCTGCGCGGCCAGCGCCCGCTCCACCACCCGGGCCGACTCCAGCTGCGCCTTCATCCGCTGCACGCGCACCGCCGTGTGCTGCGGGGACAGTTCGAGGGCCGCGGCCACCTCGGCGCGGGTCAGCTCACCGGCGCACTCCAGCCACCACAGCGACAGTAGGGCGCGATCGTCGGTGTCCAGCCAGCGGGTGGCGCGGGCCGTCTCCTGCTGCTGGCCTTCGAGCTGGAGCCGCAGGACCGTCAGGTCCACGAAGTCGGCGCCCGGGTCGGCCAGTTCCCAAGCGGCCTCGAGCCCGCTCTCGCCGGGGGCGCTGTGCCGCGCCTGCCAGTGGGCCCGCACCCGGTTCATGGCGATCGCGACCAGCCAGGACCGGAAACTCTCGTCCGACCGCAGGGTGCCGAGCCCGTCGAGCGCCCGCAGCATCGTGTCCTGCACCACGTCGTCCACGTCGACGGAGCCGTTCAGGGCGCGCCCGACGATGTTGTAGACGAGCGGCAGATAGGTGCCGACCAGCTCGTCCTGCGCGCGGAGATCGCCCGCGCGGGCGGCTGCCACCAGCTCTGCCGTGTGCTGTGTAGTCATGTGAGGTTCCCTGTCCGTACCGGCGGTCGATGATGCCCGATACCTGGGAGACCGTCGAGCGCGGGTCGGATAACGGTTATCCGGAAAAAGAACCCGAAGAAGTTTTTCCCGGCCGTTCACAGCAGCGGGGCGAGTGCCTCCGTGGCCGCGCGCAGGGCCGGCGCGTACGCCTCGATCTCCTCGCGGGAGACGAGGAAGGTCACCGTGGTGACGCTGACCCCGCCGATCGGGCGGCCCCCGGGGCCCAGGACCGCGGCGCCGATGCACCGGATGGTCGGCTCGTTCTCCTCGTCGTCCACGGCGAAGCCCCGGGCCCGGACCGCCTCCAGCTCCGCCAGCAGGGCCTTCGGTCCGGTGAGCGTCCGCGGCGTGCGGCGCGGCAGGCCCGCGCTCGCGATCAGCGCCCGTACCTCCTCCTCGGGCAGGTGCGCCAGGATGCTCTTGCCGATCGCGGTGCTGTGCAGCGGCATGCGCATCCCGACCCGGGAGGCCGTCCGGAACGGCTGGTCGCCCTCCAGCTTCCGGATGTAGGTGAGCGTCTCCCCGCTGTGCAGGGCCAGGTGGACCGTCTGGCCGACCTCCTCGCGCAGCTCGCCGAGGATCCGCCCGATGCTGTGCGGCTCGCCGCCGCTGACCAGGGCGGACAGTCCGCGCAGCCGGGGACCCACCCCGTACCGCGATCCGCTCTCCGGGCGTACGAAGCCCTGCTCGGTCAGCGAGGCGAGGATCCGGAAGGCACTCGACTTGGGCACGGCGGCCGCGGCCACCACATCGGTGAGCCGGTGCGGTCCGCCCGGCGCGGCCACGGCCTCCAGGATCCGCATCGACTTCTCCAGCGCCGTGCCGGCGGCCGAGGTCCGGCCGCCGTGCGCGGGGTCTTCGGCCGCGTCCTTCGTGGGCCCGTCGTCGCGCATGCGCTCTCCCGGTGCGGGGTGGGTGGGGGTAAGGTCTGCGAAGTGGTTCCGCTACACGGTACTGCGTTCCACTACGTGGAACAAATGGCGTGTGGCGCAGTGGAACAGATGGAGAGGGAGGGGTCCTTTGTCCTGCCACCCGTACGACGCGCTGGCCGCCCAGTGCCTGCTGCCGGTCCTGCGCGACGCCGACGCGGACGAAGCCGTCCGCCGGACCGCCGCCCTACTGGCCGCCGGCTGCCGCGTGGTCGAGCTGACCACCTCCACCCCCGGCTGGGCCGAGGCCGTCGCCCGGACCGCCCCGCTCGCCGACGCGCACGACCGGCCCGCCCTGATCGGCGTCGGCACCGTCACCGCCGCCGGCCAGGCCGAGACCGCCCTCGACGCGGGCGCGGCCTTCCTGATCTCCCCCTACCCGGCTCCCGAGGTCCGGGCGGTCGCCGCCCGGCGCGGGGCGGTCTTCGTCGAGGGCGGCTTCACCCCGGGCGAGATCGCCTCCGCCGTCCGGTCCGCGGGCGCCGCCAAGGTGTTCCCGGCGCACGTCGGCGGTCCGCGGTTCATCCGCTCCCTCAAGGCGGTCCTGCCCGGGGCGCTGTTCATACCGACCGGCGGCATCCGGCCCGCCGAGATCCGGGAGTGGCTCGCCGCCGGGGCGGCCGCGGTGGGCATCGGCAGCGGCCTGCCCGACGATCCCGGCGAACTGGCCGCCGTCTTCGCGGCTCTGGCCCGGCCGTGCTGCACCGGCTGCGCCGGGGCGGGGAGCTGAGGATGGCGCCCGCGCCCCGTACCGGCCACGGCACCGGCCACGGCACCGGCCACGGCACCGGCTACGGCACCGGCCACGGCACCGGCCAGGGCACCGGCCACGGCACCGGTTACGACGTCCTCGTCCTCGGTGAGGTCCTCGTCGAGATCCACGCCGACACCGCCCTGCGGGAAGCCGCCGACGGCACCCCGGCCCGTCTCTCCTACTCCGGCGACGCCCTCAACACGGCGGCCGCCGCCGCGGCCGCCGGGGCCCGGACCGCCCTCCTCGCCGTCGTCGGCGAAGACGAGCTCAGCGTCCCGCTCCTGCACCGCGCGGCCGCGCTCGGCGTGGACGTCTCCCACGTGCGCCGCGCCCCGCGCCCCAACGGCGCCTACCTGCTCGCCTCCGACACCGAGGGCGACCGCGCGTTCGTCTACTGGCGCACCCACAGCGCGGGTTCCACCCTCTCCACGCGGCACGTCGAGTCCTGGCGGGACCTGCTGACCGGCACGAGGGCGCTCGTGACCAGCGGGATCGCGGGCGCGCTGTCCCCGAGCAGCCGCGAGGCGGTGCTGGCCGCCGCCGAGGCCGTGCACGGCGCCGGCGGGCACGTCTCGTACGATCCCAACTTCCGCTCCCGCCTGACCGGTCGGGCCGAGGCCCGCGGGCTGCTGGCGCGGATCGCCCCGCTGACCGGGCTGCTCAAGACCTCCTGCCCGGCCGACGCCGAGGCCCTGGTCGGCACCGCCGATCCGCGCGCCGCCGCCGCCCGCTATCGGGCCCTGGGCGCCCGTACGGTCGTGGTCACCGCGGGCGCCGGCCGGCTGCTGCTCGACGACGGGACGCGGGCCGAGTACCACCCGGTACCGGTCAACCCCGATCCGGTGGACGCGACCGGTGCCGGGGACTGCTTCACCGGCACCGCCACCGCCCGGCTCGCCCTGGGCGACTGCCTCGCCGACGCCGTCGCGTACGGCATGGCGGCGGCCTCCCTCTCGGTCTCCGGCCGCGGCGGCACGGGCCGCGTCCCGGCGTTCCCCGAAACGGCGGCCCTGGCCGCCGCCCACCGCGGGCTCGGGCCGGTCTAGACGGCCGAGAGCAGCGCGATCTCCTCGGGGGACAGCCGCAGCGCCCCGGTGGCGATGTTCTCGACGAGGTGGTCGCGGTTGCCGGTGCCCGGGATCGCCAGCACGTGCGGGCCCCGGTTCAGGGTCCAGGCGAGCCGCACCTGCGCCGCCGACACGCCGTGGGCCGCGGCGACGGCCCGTACCGGCGCGGCCTCCTCCGTGACCACCCCGGCCTCCTTGCCCGCGCCGGCGATCGCGAAGAACGGCACGAAGGCGATGCCCTGCTGCCCGCACGCGTCGAGGAAGGCGTGGTCCTCGGCCGGGGAGCCGATCCCGTACGGGTTCTGCACGCAGACGACGGGAGCGATGGCCCGGGCCTCGGCCAGGTGGTCGGGCCGTACGTTGGACACGCCGAGGTGGCGGATGAGCCCGGCCGTGCGCAGCTCGGCGAGGGCGCCGAAGTGCTCGGCGATCGATCCCGTGGTCTCCCGGCGCGGGATCCGCAGGTTGACCACGTCCAGGTGGTCCCGGCCCAGCTGGCGCAGGTTCTCCTCGACCTGCCCGCGCAGCTGCTCGGGCGTGGCCCACCACCACTGGCCGGCGCAGTCGCGGCCCGGTCCGACCTTGGTGGTGATGACGAGGTCTGCGGCGTAGGGGGCCAGCGCGCGGTTGATCAGCTCGTTGGCGGAGCGCGTGGGGGAGAAGTAGAAGGAAGCGGTGTCGATGTGGTTCACGCCGAGCTCGACGGCCCGCCGCAGGACGGAGACCATCCGCTCGCGGTCGGTGGGGGAGCCGTCGGCGAGGTGCGTCAGGCGCATGGAGCCGAAGCCGATCCGGCGGACGGCGAGGTCGCCGAGCCGCCAGGTGCCGGATGCAGCCGCGGTGATCGTTTCGGAGGTCATGGCGCGAGGGTAACCGGCTCGGCTCGGCGACCCGGCCCGCGCGAGCACCGGGCGGGAGCAGGGGTGGACGCTTGACCGCCCGTACCGTCGTGATCTGCAGGGCGGCGGGCGCAGGTGGTGGGACGCCGCCGGGCCGGGTCGATTCCCGCGGCCCGGCGGCGCCGGTCTCTCGGCCGGTTGCGCTGCCGGCCGGCAGGTCGGGCGGTCGTTCCGTCGGCCGGTCAGCGGCCGTGCAGGCCCCGGTCGACGGCCGTCATGAGCTCGCCGTCGGCGGTGTCCGCGTCCAGGGACCAGAACATCGCGCCGCCCAGGCCGTTCTCGCGGATGTACTCCGTCTTGGTCCGCAGTACCTGCGGGTCGTCGTACGTCCACAGCGTGCTGCCGTCGAACAGCCAGGCGTGGCCGCCCCGGCGGTCGCGGTAGACCTTGTACGTGCCCGAACCGGCGAGCTTCTTCAGCGCCTTGTAGTCCTCGTAGCCGGCCGCCCAGGTCGCCGGCGCCGGGCCCGTCGCCGGCTGTCCCATGCCGTCCCCGCCGCCGCTGACGCCGGTCCAGCCCTGCCCGTAGAACGGCAGGCCCATCACCAGCTTGTTCGCCGGCGCCCCGCGGTGGCGCCAGGCCTCCACCGTGCCGGCCGCGCTGAAGTCGCCGCGGGCGTGGAGCGCGGACTGCTGGGCGGTGGCCGGCTCGCCGGAGACGTGGAAGTCGTAGCCCTGGAGGGTCACGAAGTCGAGGTCGCGCATGATGCGGCGGACATCGAAGCCCGCGTCGATCTTGGCGGGGGCGGTCGGTACGAACGCCGTCAGCTCGTACTTCTCCTTCCGCTTCCGGCCGTGCGCGTACGCGTCGAGCTGCGTGCGGAACTCCTTCACGAGCGCCGCGAAGTTCTGCTTGTCCTCCGGGCGGTACGTGGTGTCCGTGTCACCGGCCGAGCCGGGCCACTCCCAGTCGAGGTCGATCCCGTCGAAGAGGCCGGCCGCCGCGCCCGCGCCGCCGCGGGCACCGTCCTGCGGCAGGTCGCCCTTGATGTAGAGGTCGATGCAGGACTGGACGAGGGCCTTGCGTGAGGCAGGGGTGAGCGCGGCGTCCGAGAAGTGCGTGGACCAGCTCCAACCGCCCAGCGAGAGGAGGACCTTGAGGCCGGGGTGCTTGGCCTTGAGCTCCCGCAGCTGGTTGAAGTTCCCGGCGAGCGGCTGCTCGGCGCTGTCGGCGACCCCGTCGACGGAGTTCGCCGCGTCGAGCGGGCGCACGTAGTCGGCCCAGGCGTCCGCCTCACCCGGCACGTTGCCGGTGAAGCACTTGCCCTCCGCGTTGATGTTGCCGAAGGCGTAGTTGACGTGGGTGAGCTTGCCGGCGGTGCCGCTGGTCTCCAGGTCCTGGACCTGGAAGTCCCGTCCGTAGACGCCCCATTGCGTGAAGTACCCGACCCGCTTGTACGAGCGGTCGTGCCCGGTGTCGGCCTGCGCGGCGGCGGCGGGCGCGAGGGCGGTGAGCAGGGAGAGGGAACAGGCGGCGACGGCCAGCCTGCCGGGCATGCTGCGGCGCATGGGCTTCCTTTGCGGGTGCGGGAGCGGTGCGGGACGCGTGCGCGGTGCATGCCGGAAACTATTGGTCTGGACCACCTGGGTCAAGGGTGCGTACGAAACTCGGCGGCGGCCGCGCCCGGCTGCTGGACGCGCACCCCGGGCTCGCGGCCGGCCGCATCGTCAAACGGTGTGCGGGCGCCGGCGAGCGCAGCCTGCTGCACATCGCCACGGACGGCCCTCGGACTGCTCGACCGCGTCGCGGAGTTCCTCTCCGCGGGCTCCCCGCCCGCCGAAGAACTCACCGCCGCATTCTGGTCCGCCTGCCACGGCGGTCAACGGTCCGCCGCCCCGTACCTCCTGTCCGATCGCGTGGACGTCAACTGGATCGGATACGGCGACACGACCCCGCTGGACACCGCCCTGACCAGCGGAAACGACGTACTGATCGACTGGCTCCGCACCGTCGGCGCCCGCACGCGGGCCGAACTTCCACCCGCTTGACCCACTAATCCGTTTGGATCTCCGCGGCGCCCCATGTCAGAGTTTCCCTCACCGAAGGGGTGTAGCTCAGCTGGTCAGAGCGCTGGTCTCCAAAACCAGATGCCGCAGGTTCGAATCCTGCCGCCCCTGCGAGAAGTACGCGGCGTCGGGCCCGCCCCCTCCACGGGGGCGGGCCCGACGGCGTTCCGCGGCCGTCTGGCAGACTGGGGCGAACCACCCCAGGCGGTGCAGGACAGGAAACCGGTGCGAATCCGGTGCGGTCCCGCCACTGTGACCGGTCCCCGCGGGGACCGGGAGCCAGACACTGACGCACCGCCTCTTCACGTCGACCAGGGGACGAGGATCCCCCGGAGAGGCTTCGCCATGCCGCCTTCCCGCGCCCTTCTGCGCGCCCTTGTCCCGATCGCGCTCCTGATGCCCCTGGCCGCCTGCGGCGGTCCGCCCTCGGCGGGGGGCGGGGCGGCGGGCGAGGCCGCCGCGCCGGGGTTCCCGTACACCGTCACCAACTGCGGTGTCAGCAGCACCTACCAGGCCCCGCCGCGGCGGGCCGTCACCATGAACCAGCACGCCACCGAGATCCTGCTCGCCCTCGGCCTCCAGGACCGGATGGCCGCGACGGCCTACCTCGACGACTCCGTACTGCCCGCCTACCGGCCCGCCTACGACAAGATCAAGGTGCTGGCCAAGGAGTACCCCTCGAAGGAGGTCCTCCTCGGCGCCGACCCGGACTTCGTCTACGGCGGCTACGCGAGCGCCTTCGACAAGGCGCAGGGACGCGACCGCGAGGGACTCGCCAAGGCCGGCATCAACTCCCGCCTCAGCGTGGAGTACTGCAGCACCGGCCCGGTCGGCCTCGACCAGCTGAAGACCGAGATCACCGAGGTCGCGCGCACCTTCGGCGTGCCCGAGCGCGGCGCGCGCCTCATCGCGGACGAGCAGCGCCGCATCGACGCCGTCACCGCCCGGGTCAAGGACGAGGCCAGGCCGACCGTCTTCGTCTACGACTCCGGCGAGGGCACCGCCTTCACCTCCGGAGGCGGCGGCATCGGCAACGAGATCGTCTCGCTGGCGGGCGGGACGAACACCTTCGCCGACCTCAAGGACACGTTCGGTGACGTGTCGTGGGAGAAGGTCATCGAGCGGCGGCCCGAGGTCGTCCTCATCTACGACTACGGCGGCACCACCGTCGAAGCCAAGAAGCAGCGCCTGTTGAACGACCCGGCGCTCGCGGAGGTTCCCGCCGTCAAGAACAAGCGGTTCGTGGTGCTGCCCCTGTCCTCGGCCGTCCTCGGCGTGCGCGTCGCCGACGCCGTCGAGTCCCTGGGCCGCCAGCTCCACCCCGACGCCGCGTGAGGCGCCCCCGTACGACGGCTGCGCCCCGCATACCCCGTACGCCCCGTACCCCGGTCGTCCTCGCCCTCCTCACCGTGGCGCTCCTCGCGTCTGCCGTCGCGGGCCTGGCCCTGGGGCCGGTACGGATCGCCCCCGGCCAGGTCCTCGACATCGTGCTGGGCGGCCCCGGACACCGCACCGGGGCCTTCGCCTCCATCGTGTGGGACGTGCGGATGCCGCGGGTGCTGCTCGGGGCGGTCGTCGGAGCGGGGCTCGCCGTGGCCGGCACCGTCCTACAGGCCCTCGTACGCAACCAGCTCGCCGACCCGTTCCTGCTGGGGGCCTCCTCCGGGGCCTCGCTGGGCGCCGTCCTCGTCATCGTCTTCGGCGCGGGAGCGGCTGCGACGGCGGGAACGGCGGGAACGGAAGGAACGGAGGGCGCCCTCGGCGGGATCGGCGCCCTGGGCGTGCCGGCCGCCGCGTTCGCCGGATCGATGGGGGCCCTCGTCGCCGTCTACGCCATGGCCCGGCGCGGCGGCACCATGACCACCGGGCGGCTGATCCTCGCCGGGGTCGCCGTCCAGTACATCCTGTCCGCGCTCACCAGCCTGGTGCTGGTGCTCGCCGCGCACCCCGACCAGATCCGGTCCGTCCTGTTCTGGACCCTGGGCGGCCTGGGCGGGGCGCGCTGGGACGAACTCGCCCTGCCCGCCGCCGCGCTGCTCGCCGGCACCGCCGTGCTCACCGCGCTCGCCCGGCCGCTCGACCTGCTCCTCGCCGGGGAGGAGGGCGCTCGGACGCTCGGCCTGGACACCGCGCGCTTCCGCGCAGCCGTCTTCGTCCTCACCTCCCTCGTGAGCGGCGTGCTCGTCGCCTACAGCGGCGCCATCGGGTTCGTCGGGCTGATGGTTCCGCACGCCGCCCGGATGATCGTCGGCGCCGGGCACCGGGCGCTGCTGCCGGTGGCCGCACTGGGCGGGGCCGTGTTCCTGACCCTGGCCGACCTGGTCGCCCGTACGGCCGCGGCGCCCGAGGAGATACCGGTCGGCGTGGTCACCGCGCTCGTCGGCGGGCCGTTCTTCCTGTGGATGCTGCGCCGTTCCACCCGGGTCGAGGGGGTGGCGGGATGAGCGGGCGCCGGCCGGTGGAACTCGCCGTCGAGGCCGTGCGTTACGAGACCGACGGGCACACGCTGCTCCACGGAGTCGACCTCACCGCCCGGCCCGGCGAGACGGTCGGCGTGGTCGGCCCCAACGGCAGCGGCAAGACGACGCTGCTGCGCTGCGTCTACGGCGCCCTGCGGCCCAGCGCCGGCCGGGTGCTCCTGGACGGCGCGGACGCGGCGCGGCTGGGCGTCAAGGACCGGGCCCGGCGGGTCGCGGTGGTCCCGCAGGAGGCGGCGGGGACCTTCGGGCTGACCGTCCGCGAGGTGGTCGCGATGGGGCGCAGCCCGCACAAGCGGTTCTGGGAGCAGGACGGCCCGGACGACGTCCGGCGCGTCGCCGAGGCACTGGAGACCGTCGGCGCGAGCAGCCTCGCGGGCCGGCGCTACGACGGGCTCTCCGGCGGCGAACGCCAGCGCGCCCTGGTGGCCCGCGCCCTCGTCCAGGAGCCGGGCCTGCTCGCGCTCGACGAGCCGACGAACCACCTGGACATCCGCTACCAGCTGGAGGTCCTCGCCCTGGTCCGCGCCCTGCCGGCCACCGTGCTGCTCGTGCTGCACGACCTCAACCTGGCGGCCTCGTACTGCGACCGCCTGTACGTGCTGGCGGGCGGCCGGGTGGCGGCCTCGGGGACACCGTCGCAGGTGCTGACCGAGGACCTGCTGGCCGAGGTGTACGGGGTCCGCACCCGCGTCACCACCCACCCGGCCACCGCCGCCCCGAACATCGTCTACCTCCCGCTCGCCTGAGGGGGAGCGGGAGGCCGACGCATCGGTCCGGCCGGTTAGCCGGCCGCGGGCTCCTGGTAGCCGTACGGGCGGGTGATGATCTCCATCCCGTGGCCCGACGGGTCCAGGAAGTAGACGCCGCGGCCGCCGTCGTTGTGGTTGATCTCGCCGGGCCGCTTCATGTGGGGATCGGCGAAGTACGGGATCCCGCCCGCCCGGATCCTCCCGAACGACACGTCGAATTCCTCCTCCGAGACGAGGAACGCGTAGTGCTGGGTGGTGAGGGAATCGGCCGGCACGGTCGCGAAGTCGAGGGTGACGCCGTTCGCGGTCTCGACGGGGACGAACGGGCCCCACTCGGTCCCGACCTCAAGGCCGAGGACGTCCGCCAGGAATGCGGCGGCCTCCCTGTTGTTCCGGGAGTGGATGATCGTGTGGTTCAGCTGTACTGACATGAGTGAATGCCTCCGCAAGGCACATCACGGCACCTCCATGCCTCACCCGGTCGGTGACCGACACGCGATGCCGTGATCACGATCCTAGGCCGTGCCCCCGTAGACCGCCTTCACATTGTCCTGCGCGGGGTGCGCGCGGCCCGCCGGGCCGGCCGCGAAGGCCCGCAGCAGGTTCTCCGTCACCCGGGTGGTCAGCGCGCCCGCCTTCGCGTCGAGGCCGTGGTTGGCGCCGCCGCGGCCGTCGCCCGTCGCGTCGAGGGCTTCCACCCACCGCATGGTCCCGGTCGCGAACACGCCCGCGCCGCTCGGCACCGTGTAGTACGCCGTGTCCTGGTGGCTGGGCCGGCCCTCGCACACCACCGGGGAGTGGGCCAGGATCTCGATCGGCCGGGGCGTCGGGAAACCGGTGTTGACCTTGTCGTACTCCACCCCCACCAGGTGCGCGAACCGGTCGCCGGCCCGCACGCCGGTGCCCTCGAACAGCCAGTGGCCGGGGTGGGTCACCACGTACGGGGCGTCCACCGGGTAGCCGTCGTAGATCACGCCGAGCAGCGAGCTCTCCGGATCGGCGCCGGGCGCCGAGCGGAAGTCGACGGTGGCCGGCTGGCCGCGTTTGAACCCCGGGTCCTGGTCGTAGGCGGACTTGTAGCAGACCACCGTGCGGTCCGGACCGAGATCGGAGGGCTCCAGCCGGATCCGGCGGAAGCAGCAGTTCGCGCCGAGGACCGCGATGTTGGTCCCGGCGTCCCGGGCGGCGGTGAAGTGGGCCCGCTGCTCGGGCGACCAGTACTCGTCGTGGCCGAGGGAGAGGACCGCCGAGGCCCCTTCCAGCAGCCGCTTCTCCCGCGCCACGTCGGTGGTCGTCGCGTAGGCCAGGGGTATGCCGAGCCGCTCGGCGAGGGCGAGCAGCGGGGCCTCGTACACGAGGAACAGGCCGGCGCCGTCGTCGTACTCGTAGGGACGGTCGAAGGTGACGGAGAGGGAGCGCGAGGCGTAGCCGCCGCTGGGGCCGTCGTAGCTGCCGTAGCCGCCCCACCGGTTGTACGCCTGCCAGGTCGCCACCGCGTTCACCACGACCGTACGGCCGGCGCTCGCCGCCGAGCGGACGGTGACCGGGACGAAGCGCTGTCCTTCGCCGCCCTGTGCGTCGAGCCGCAGCAGGTAGCACCCCTCCGGCCAGTCTTTGGTGTCGACGGTGGCCGTACGGGGCCACCGGGTACGGACCATCCGGGTCGCCGGATCCACCGTGTGCTCGGGCTGGCGCACGCCGGGCAGCGCCTCGGACCGCCACACCAGCCGGGCCCGGGCGCCGCCGTACCAGCCCATCCGGTAGGCGGAGACGGTGAACCGGGGCGCGGTGGTGGACACGTGCAGGCCGAAGGACTCGCCGGGCAGGACGCTGACCTTGTCGGCGAAGCCCTCGATGGCCCGGGCCGCCCCGGCTCTGGTCACACGCCAGTCGGCATGCCCGGGCTTGGCGTTCTCGGCCTTGACGTCGAAGCCGGCCGGTCCGCCCTTCCCCGCCGCCCCGCCGGGAGTTGTCCCCGTGCCCTCGCTCTTCGGGGCCGCCCCGTCGCCGGCTCCGTTCGCGCAGCCGGCCACGGCCCCGAGCCCGGCGGCGGTGGCCGCTCCCGTCGCGATCGCGAGGAACCGCCGCCTGCCCGCGCCGTCGCCGTCCCCGGCCCCGGCTATGTGCTCATGATCCATGAAGGGCACGCTATGTCACCCCTGACGCCTCACCCCAGCCGGACCACCAACCGCTGGCCGGTGCCCGCCGCCGCCGTGAGGTTCCCGAAGTCAAGCCGCAACCGGGCACCGGTGGCCTCCGAGACCAGGCTCGGCGGGCGGGACAGCACCGCGGTGACGGGGCGGTTCCACACCAGCGTCAGCGAGGTCAGCGCCCGGGCCGGGTCCGCGACACAGACCGCGGCCGTGCCGTCCGGTCTCTCCCGGACCGTCACCGAACAGGGTGCTCCCGCCTCCAGCGGACCGGCCGATCCGGCCTGCCAGAAATTGACCCCGGTGAAGCCCAGCGAGGGCACCGAGACGCCCTGGGCCGTCTCCGCGTTGGCGAGTACGGAGAGCCACCCCGTGGCGGCGGCTCTGGCGGCGGTCCGGGCCATCGTCGCCCCCGGCAGCACCTGGTGGACGTACCCGGCGCCGGCCGGGTCCTTGCCGTGGTCGTACCAGAGGGTGAGGTAGCGCCGGGTCAGGGCCGTGGCGGAGCCGCCCCGGTTGATCTCGCTCCACCGGCCGGTGCGCACCTCCCGCAGGGCCCTGAACGAGCCCGGGCCCGACATCACGTACCCGCCGAAGCCCGCCAGATGCGCCCAGCCGGGGGAGGGGAAGGCGGCCGTCCAGCCGAGGGCGGCCGGCTGGAGGGTGCCGCCCACGGTGAGGGCATGGGTGCCGGCGGCGCCCAGATTGCGGTTGTCGACCACCGTCTCGACCGCCGTCCCGTCCGAGCAGCGGATCCCGGCCCCCAGGCAGACGATCGTGTCGTCGAGGAAGAACCAGGACGTGCGGGCCGTGAGCGTGCTGCCCAGGCCCCGCAGGTGCTGGCCCAGCGAGGCGAACTCCCCGTCGGTCGTCCCGCCCACCCAGGCCGCATCGGGCCGGGAGGCCCCCCAGTCACCGCCCGCGCCGTCCGCCAGCACCTTCCGTGACACCGTGGTCCCCGGCAGCCTGTACGGATCCACCGTGGGCCAGAAGGCGTCCGAGTACTGGCCGTTGCCGTACGTGGCCCCCCACCAGGAGAGCATTCCGCTCCCGGTGTGCCAGCCGCGGAGGTTCTCCCCGTTGCCCGTCTCGTAGTGGGCGATCCGCTTCGAGGCCATGGACAGCGAGGCCGCCCAGCCGGGCCGCCGGTGCGTGGCCCGGTCCATGGACGCGAACAGGCGGTGACCGACCGGTTCGGGCAGTGCGGTGACCGACGCGTCGGACTCGACCTGTGCCAGGCGGGCGAGCGAGGACAGGGCGAGCGTCGTGTCGGCGAGGGGACGACCGTAGTAGTCCCGGGCCATCCAGCCCTTCACCAACCCCCGCCAGCGCGCCCGCTCGACGGCGCTCGCACCCTCCGCGAGGAGCAGGATCGCGGCGAGCACCGCATGCCCGCGGGCATGGTCGTCCTGCTGGACCTGCCGTGGATCGGCGACCATCAGACCCCGGCTCACCGCCCGCCCCGACACGGCGTCCATGACCAGCCCGTTGAACAGGAACGGCGCCCAGGCCCGCTCCACCGCGTCGAAGGCGATCTGCGCCCCTGGGTCCGTGACCTCCCACGCGGTGCCCCTCAGAAGAGCGAAGAGCATGCCCAGCCCGCCGAGCAGCACCGCCCCGTACGTCCCCGTGTACGGCACCCAGGTGTGCTGGACGAACGACCCGTCCGGGTAGAGCCCGTCGCCCGCGGTGACGTACGGGAACACCGGCGCGAGCGCGTCCCGGGCCAGCGCGATCTTCGCCGAGTCCCCGCCGACCACCCCGCGCAGCGCCAGCACCCGGCACAGGTCGACCCGGTTCGCCCCCGTACTGGTCCCGGTGTAGGAGCCGACGGCCGAGTCCGGGACGAAGTGGTCGACGGCCGCGCAGGAGTCGGCGAGCCGGGCGGCCGGCAGCTCCTCGTACAGCAGCACGCACAGGTCCAGCAGGGCCTGCGGGGCGCCGATCTGCCAGCAGTACCAGTTGCCGTACCGCACCTGGCCGGCGTGGTAGACGTCCGTGTGCAGATGGTCCAGCCCGGTCAGCAGGGCCGAGCGCAGCCCGGCGTCCCCGGTGAGCCCGGTCCCGGGCTGGACGTAGGCCTCGGCCATCGTCCGCAGCCGGTAGTAGCTCTGCATCATCATCTCGGGGTCGCTGCCGTACCCCAGGTCGGGCCAGAGCGAGCCGGCCGCCGGAGCCATGGCGGAGCGGTACCCGCGGGCCAGGGCGCCGAGATCGGCGAGTCTCGTACGGAACGGCTCGGCCGCGGCAGGGATGTCACCGCCCAGGACGAGGCCGCGCCACACCGCCCGCATGGCGTCGTGGACCCCGTCCGCCGGCGCGGCCCCCGCCCGCGCGGCGGGTGCTCCCAGCAGGAGCGCACCCCCGCCCGCGGCGGAGAGGAAGGCGCGCCGACTCCACACGTCTGTCATCGCATGCTCCTTGTCCGATCCCTTACCGGCCCCCGCCGGCCCGTCACTTGCCCCACTCGAACGCGCCCTGCCGCGTGCCCCACGCCTCATCCCCCGTGCCTCTTGCCACGCGCCTCAGGCCACGTGCTCGCGGTAGCGGTCGATCACCTCCCGCAGCACCTCGGCACCGTCTCGCGCCCACAGCCCCGGATGGAAGATCTCCACCTCCACCGGGCCGCGGTAGCCGGCCGAGTCGGCCAGTTCCCGGAACGCCCGCAGATCGATGCAGCCGTCGCCCAACTGCCCCCGCCCCAGCAGCACCCCTTCGGGGAGCGGGGTCACCCAGTCGGCCACCTGGACCGACGCGATCCGCCCGCCCGCACCCGCCCGGTGCAGACCGGCCGGCAGCCGCTCGTCCCACCACAGGTGGTAGGAGTCCACGACCACCCCCACCTGGTGCGCCGGGAACTGCTCGGCGATGTCCAGGGCCTGGCCGAGCGTGGAGACCACGCAGCGGTCCGAGGCGAACATCGGATGCAGGGGCTCGATCCCCAGCCGTACCCCGTGTGCGGCCGCCCACGGGGCGAGCTCGCCCAGGACGTCGACGATCCGCCGCCGCGCCCCCACCAGGTCCCGATCCCCGTCGGGCAGGCCCCCCGAGACCAGGACCAGTACGTCGGCGCCCAGCTCGGCGGCCTCCTCCACGGCCCGGCGGTTGTCCTCGAGCGCCGCGGCCCGCCCCGCCGGATCGGCGGCGGTGAAGAACCCGCCGCGACACAGCGAGCTGACCCGCAGCCCGGCCCCGGCGACCAGCTTCGCCGTCTCGCGCAGCCCGAACTCCCGCACCGGATCCCGCCACAGCCCGACCGCGCCCACCCCGGCCGCGACGCACCCGCCGACCAGCTCGGGCATCGACCACTGCCGGACGGTCTCCTGGTTGAGGCTGAACCGGGCCGGGGCCGGACCCCGGCTCATGACGCCACTCCGTACACCGCCAAGAGCTGCCGCATCCGCGATTCGGCGAGCTCCGGATCGGGAAACAGGCCCAGCAGATCGGCCTGTTCGTACGCGGTGGCCAGATGGGGCAGCGGCCGGGCCGACTGGAGCCCGCCCAGCATCGTGAAGTGCTCCTGGTACCCCGCGAGCCAGGCCAGCAGCACCACCCCCGTCTTGTAGTAGCGGGTCGGCGGGGCGAACAGGTGCCGGGACAGGGACAGCGTCGGATCCAGCACCTCACGGAAACCGGCGGCGTCGTCCCGGTCCAGCGCGAGCCCGGCCCGGGCGGCCAGCGGAGCGATCGGGTCGAAGACGCCCAGCAGCGCATCGCTCGCCGGATCCCCGGCACCCTCCCCGGCGATCAGTTCGGGATAGTGGTGGTCGTCGCCCGTGTAGCAGCGCACGCCCGGCGGGAGCCTGCGCCGGATGTCCTTCTCCCGTTCCGCGTCCAGGAGCGAGACCTTGATCCCGTCCACCTTCTCCGGGCGGTCGGCGATGACCTTCAGGAACACCTCGGTGGCCGCGTCGGGGTCGGCGTGCCCCCAGTAGCCCTCCAGCTCAGGATCGAACATCGGGCCCAGCCAGTGCAGTACGACCGGCCGGGCGCTCTGCCGCAGCAGTCTTCCGTACACCTCCAGATAGTCCTCCGGGCCGCGCGCCGTGGCTGCCAGGGCGCGGGAGGCCATGAGTACGGCTCCCGCCCCGCACTCCTCGACGTGCGCGAGCTGCTCCTCGTACGCGGCGGTGATCGCGGCCAGAGCGTGCCCGCCGCCCGGCGCGAGTTGGTCGGTGCCCACCCCGCAGACGATCCGGCCGCCCACCGCCCGGGCCTCGGCGGCCGACCGGCGGATCAGCTCCGCCGCAGCCGGCCAGTCCAGACCCATCCCGCGCTGCGCCGTGTCCATGGCCTCCGCGACCCCGAGGCCCTGTGCCCACAGCCGGTGCCGGAAAGCCAGCGTCGCCTCCCAGTCCACGGCCGGCCCGGTCCGGGAGGCCGAGCCGTCGGCACAGGCGGCGAGCGGATCCGCCACCACGTGCGCCGCCGCGTAGAACCTGCGGCTGCGTGCCGGACCGCAGACCAGCGGCGCGAGCGGATCGGTACACGGCCGGTGCAGACGGTATCCGCCGTCCGCCGCCGGAAGCCGGATGCTCACAGGACCACCTCCGGCACGGGCAGTCGCCGGCCCTCCACCGAGGAGCGCAGCCCCAGCTCGGCGAGCTGTACTCCGCGCGCGCCGGCCAGCAGGTCCCACTGCCAGGGCTCGTCGAGCACGACGTGGCGCAGGAACAGCTCCCACTGGGCCTTGAAGCCGTTGTCGAACGGGCCGTTGTCCGGGACCTCCTGCCACTGGGCGCGGAAGGGCTCCGTCTGCGGCAGATCGGGATTCCACACCGGCTTGGGCGTCGCCCCCCGGTGCTGGACGCGGCAGTTGCGCAGCCCGGCCACCGCCGACCCGTGCGTCCCGTCCACCTGGAACTCCACCAGCTCGTCACGGTGGACCCGCACCGCCCAGGAGGAGTTGATCTGCGCGACGGCGCCGCCCTCCAGCTCGAAGACCCCGTACGCCGCGTCGTCCGCCGTCGCCTCGTACGGCTTTCCTTCCTCGTCCCAGCGGCGGCCGATGTGCGTACGGGCCAGGGCCTGCACCGTGCGGACCCGGCCGAACAGCTCGTGCAGCAGGTACTCCCAGTGCGGGAACATGTCGGCGACGATGCCCCCGCCGTCCTGCGCCCGGTAGTTCCAGGACGGCCGCTGGGCCGGCTGCCAGTCCCCTTCGAACACCCAGTAGCCGAACTCCCCGCGCACGGACAGGATCTCGCCGAAGAAGCCGCCTTCGACCAGCCGCTTCAGTTTCAGCAGCCCCGGAAGGAACAGCTTGTCCTGGACCACCCCGTGTTTCACCCCGGCCTCCGCGGCCAGGCGGGCCAGCTCCAGGGAGGAGGCGAAGCTCAGCGCCGTCGGCTTCTCGCAGTACACGTGCTTGCCCGCCGCCACGGCCTGCCGGACCGCGGCCTCGCGGGCACCGGTGACCTGAGCGTCGAAGTAGATCTCGACCTCGGGGTCGGCGAGCACGGCCGCGAGGTCCGTGCTGACCTGCTCCAGCCCGTGCTCCTCGGCGATGGCCCGCAGCGCCGGCTCCCGGCGCCCGACCAGCACCGGCTCGGGCCACAGCACCCGTCCGTCGCCCAGGTCCAGCCCGCCCTGCTCGCGCAGGGCGAGCAGCGAGCGGACCAGATGCTGGCGGTATCCCATCCGCCCGGTCACGCCGTTCATGGCGATCTTGATCGTCCTGCGCTCCACGGTGTCCCCTCCTTCGTGTCCTTCGTGCTCGTTGCCTTCGTGGTCTTGCGCGGCCTGGCGGAAAGCGCGGAGGAAAGTCTGATAGAAAGCGCTTTCATTCCCCTCAGGCTAGGGCCGGGAACATCCACCGCGCAACACTCGTTCGAGTGATGGAAAGCGCTTTCTCAATCGGGGAGTATGGAGATCCACACCCGGATGAGACGATGGCCCGGGACGAGCAGGAGGGGTGCAAGATGGCGGTGACTCTCGCCGAAGTCGCGGCGCACGCGGGCGTGTCGCCCGCGACGGTCTCGCGCGTGCTCAACGGCGGATACCCGGTGGCCGGCGGCACCCGGACCCGCGTGGAACAGGCCGTCGAAGAGCTCGGCTACGTGGCCAACGGCCCCGCCCGCGCCCTCGCGGCCGCCACCTCCGACCTGGTCGGCGTCCTCGTCCACGACGTGGCGGACAGCTTCTTCGGCATCCTCGCCGGATCCCTCCAGAGCGCGCTCGCCCCGACAGGCCAGGGCGACCCCCGCCGCCTCGCCGTCGTCTGCAACACCGAGGGCGCCCCCGCGGCCGAACTCGCCTACCTCACCCTGCTGGAGGGCCAGCGGGCCGGCGGGGTCGTCCTGACCGGCGGCGCCGTCGAGGAGCCCGGGCACACCGCCGCCCTCACCGCCCGCATCACCCGAATGGCGGATGCCGGCGCCCCCGTCGTCCTGTGCGGGCGGCCCCCGCTGCCCGTACCCCCCGCACTGCCCGTCGCCACCGTCACGTTCGACGACCGCGGCGGCGCCTTCCGCCTCGCCGAACACCTGCTGTCGCTCGGCCACCGGCGCATCGCGTACGTCGCCGGCCCGCCGGGGCTGAGCACCACCCGGGAGCGGCTCGGCGGCCACCGCGAGGCGCTGCGACGGCACGATCCCGGCCTGCCCGAAGCCTGCGAGCCGCTCACCGTGCACGCCGGATTCGAGCGCTCCGCGGGCTACGACGCCACCCGCGAGCTGCTGCGCCGCGGGGTCCCGTTCACCGCCGTCGCCGCGGCCAACGACACCGTCGCCACCGGAGTGGCCGCGGCCCTGCGCGAGGCGGGCCTGCGCATCCCCGGGGACGTCTCCGTCGCCGGCTTCGACGACCTCCCGGTCTGCGTGGACACCGCCCCGGCGCTCACCACCGTCCGCGTACCGCTGCGCGAGGCCGGCATACTCGCCGCCCAGCTGGTCACGGGCCGTAGGCCCCTGCCGCCGGGCGGCATCACCACCCTGCCCACCGAACTCATGGTCCGCGGCTCGACCGCGCCGCCCCCGCCCGGGGGGAGCCGTCCGTGAGGTACGCCTTCTCCACCCTCGGCCTGCCCGGGGCGCCGCTCGACCGGAGCGCCGCGCTCGCCGCCGCCCACGGCTACGACGCCCTCGAACTGCGCGCCCACCCCGAGGAGCCCCTGCACCCCGACAGCCCGACGTCGGACCGGGCGGCGGGCCTGCGCACCCTCGCCGCCGCCGGGGTCGCGGTCCTGGGGGTCGCGGGCTATGCCCGGGTGGCCGCCCCCGGCCCCGACGAGCAGGTCCTGGCCGAGCTGCACGCCCTGGTCCGGCTCGCCGCCGACCTCGAAGCCCCGTACGTCCGGGTGTTCCCGGGAGGCGCCGACCAGTCCGAGGCCGCCGCCGACGCCCATGCCGTGCGCCGGCTGGCCGCCGCCGCACCGTTCGCCGAGCGGCACGGAGTGCGGATCCTGCTGGAGACGCACGATTCGCACCGGACCGGAGCCGCCGCCGCGCGGGTCCTGGACCGGGTCGGGCACGACGGTGCGGGCGCGCTGTGGGACGTACTGCACACCTGGCTCGGCGGCGAGTCCCCGACGCGGTCGCGGTCGGCGCTGGAGCGGCACCTGGGCTACGTACAGGTGAAGGACGTGGCGTCGGCGCAGGAGCTCACGCCCCTCGGGCTCGGCGCCGGGGTGCTGCCGCTCGCCGAGGCCGTGGCCGCCGCACCGCCGGACGGCTGGCTCTGCTGGGAGTACGAGAAGCGCTGGTACGCCGGCGCCGCCGAGCTGCCCGCTCAGCTCGCGCGGGGCCGGGAGTACCTGGAACAGCTGGTGACGAGAGGGGCGGGAGCGGGACCGGGGGCTCAGGCCGAGTAGGCGAGCCGGCCGCGGTCGACGGCGTAGCGGAAGTCCAGCCCCAGGGCGTACCGCTCCAGTTCCTCGACCGCCGTTGCCGCGAGCCGGTCCAGCTCCCCGCCCAGCGAACCCGCCACGTGCGGGGTGAGCAGCACGTTCGGAAGGTTGTACAGCGGGGAACCGGCGGGCAGCACCTCGGGCTCGGTGTGGTCGAGTACGGCGTGCAGCCGGCCCGCCACCAGCTCCTCGCTCAGCGCCGCGGTGTCGACGAGCGAGCCCCGAGCGGTGTTGACGAGCGTGGCGCCGTCCGGCATCAGCGCCAGCCGGGACGCGTCCAGCAGATGGCGGGTCTGGGGAAGCGCGGGGGCGTGCAAGCTCACCACGTCGCTGCGGCTCAGCAGTTCGTCGAGCGCGCAGGACTCCCCGCCCAGTGCGGCGAGCTCGCCGGGGTCGGCGTACGGATCGTGGACGAGCACCCGCAGGTCGAAGGGGCGCAGCAGCTCCATCACGCGGCGGCCGATGAGCGAGGCGCCGACGATGCCGACGGTGCGGTGGTAGTTGCCGACGGCCGGGTAGCGGCGCAGCAGATCGATCGGGCCGCGCGCGGCCCGGTACGCGTGGGCCGATTCCAGGACCCGCTTGTTGGCGAACAGGATGGCGGCGAGCGTGTACTCGGCGACCGGCACGGCATTGGCGGCGGCCGCGCTGGACACCAGCAGCCCGCGCTCCCAGCAGGCCTCCGTGACATGGTGTTTGACGCTGCCCGCGGCATGGACCACGGCGCGCAGCCGCGGCATCCGCTCCATCGCCTCGGTGTCGAGCGGCGGGCAGCCCCACCCGGTGAACAGCACCTCGGCGTCGGCCAGGCGGCGCCGCAGCTCGGGTTCCTCGTGCTCGAAGCCGGTCAGCAGCAGGTCGGTGTCCACATCGGCGACCCGGACCAGCTCGGGCAGCACGCGGCCGCTGAGGAGGGCGGCCCGGGTGCCGGCGCTCATGGCGAGCACGGTGGCGGGGCGGCGCCGGGGGCCGGGGCCGGCGGGGAGGAGGCGGTGGGTCACTTGACGGCTCCTGCGGTGAGACCCGAGCGCCAGAACCGCTGCAGACCGAGGAAGGCCAGCACGAGCGGGACGACGGCGACGAGTGAACCGGTGATCACCAGGGGATAGAGCTCGGGCTGCTGGTAGACGCTGCGGTTCCACATGAACAGGCCCAGACTGACGGGGTAGAGCCGCTCGTCGTTCAGCATGGTCAGCGCGCCGTAGAAGTTGTTCCAGATGGCCGTGAAGGTGAACAGGAAGATGGTCACAAACCCCGGCCACAGCATCGGGAACGACACGTGCGCGAAGAGCCGCAGTTCACCCGCGCCGTCGACGCGGGCGGCGGCCAGCACCTCGTCGGGGACGTAGCCCTCGGCGAACACCCGGGCCAGGTAGACGCCGAAGGGGTTGACCAGGGCGGGCACCAGGTAGGCCCCGTACGTGTTCACGGCGCCGGCGGCCGAGGCCATCAGGTACAGCGGCAGCTGGAGCACGGTGGCGGGGACCAGGATCCCGGCGAGGACGACGCCGAACAGCTTCTCCTTGTGCCGGAACTCGTACGCGTGGAAGGCGTAGCCGCAGGCCACGCTGATGAGGGCGGAGAGGGTGGAGCCCACGACGGTGTAGAGGAGGCTGTTGGCGAGCCAGCGGCCGAAGATGCCGTCGTCGTACGTGAAGACCTCGCCGAGGTTGCCGAGGAGGCTGAAGTCGCCCAGCGCGTAGGGGTCGGTGGCGAAGAGGTCCCGGCGGTTCTTGGTGGCGGCCAGGACCAGCCAGGCGAGGGGCATCAGGGTGTAGGCGGCGACGAGGAGGAGGGCGGCGTTGACGGCGGTACGGGAGAGCAGGGCGCTGCCGCGCGTACGGAGGGCGGGGGCGGGGGCCGGGCCCGCGGGCGGAGCCGCGGGCGGGGTCGCGGGCGGGGTCGCGGCTCCGGGGGCCGGGGCGGGACCCGGGCCCGCGGCCGCGCCCGCTGCCCCGGCAGCGGCGAGTGAGGCGGTCATGCGGACCTCCAGCGGTTGCCGAGCTTGGTGACGACGTACGAGGCGGCTCCGGCGACCAGGGCGAGGAGCAGCGCGCTCGCGGCCGCCAGCCCGTAGTCGTGGCCTTTGAACGCGGCGCTGAAGACGTACATGGTCGGGGACCAGGACTCGCCCATCTCGGTGGCCCGCAGCTGGAGCAACTGCGGGGCGTCGAAGAGCTGGACGGCGCCGACGCAGGTGAACAGGACGGTCAGGACGAGGGTGGGCCGGATGCTCGGCACCTTGACCTGGAACGCGGTGCGGACGGCTCCGGCACCGTCCATGGTGGCGGCCTCCAGGGTCTCGCGGGGGACGGCCTGGAGCCCGGCGAAGAAGATGATCATGTTGTAGCCCATCCACTGCCAGGCCGAGATGTTGACCACGGACAGCAGGGTCTCGTCGCGGCCGAAGAAGTTCCACGAGATCCCGGCCGAGTCGAGGACGTCGAGGACGGGGCTGAGACCGGGGGTGTACAGGTAGAGCCAGATCATCGCGGCGATCAGGCCGGGGACGGCGTGCGGCAGGTAGAAGGCGATCTGGAAGAACCGCCGGGCGCGGGCGAGGGCGGAGTCCAGGAGCAGGGCGAGGACCAGGGCGCCGCCGACCATGACGGGGATGTAGAGGAGGCAGTAGACGGCGACGTGGCGGAACGAGGCGAGGAAGAGGGGATCGGCCAGGGCCTTGGTGTAGTTCCCGATTCCGCTGAAGACCTGCTGGGCTCCACCGAATCCGAGGCCGGACCGCTCCTCGCGGAAGAGGCTGAGCCAGGCGGCGTACCCGATGGGGGCGACGGTCACGAGCGCGAAGAGGAGGAAGAACGGCGCCATGAACCCGGCTGCCGCGCCACCGCCTCCGGCGGACCGGCCGGGGGAGTCGGTGCGGGGCATCAGCCGGCCAGACCCAGGCCGCGGTCCTTGATGGCCTTCTCGGCGGCCGACTGTCCCTCGCTCAGGGCCTTGACCAGGTCCGGGCCGGTCGCGTTCTGCACCGAGCTGACCTGGAGGTGGACCGGGCCCCAGGTCCAGCCGGGCACGATGGTCGCGGCGGCCGCGCCGGCCAGGCCGTACGGGTCCTGCCCCTCGAAGTACGTCGTGTCGAACAGCTTCGCGGCCTCGGCCCGCATCTCGGCATTGGCCGGCAGGGCGCTGCTCGGCGACTTGAGCGAGCTGAGCCTCGCCTTGATCGCCTCCGGGTCGGTGGTGACCCAGGCGATGAACTCCGCCGCGGCCTTGGTCTGCTTGCTGCCCTTCGGCACGATGTACGAGGTCCCGCCGTACATGCCGGTGGCGGGCTTGCCGTCCCAGGTCGGCAGCGGGGCGATGCCCCATTTCCCCTTGAGGTCGGGGTAGTTCGCGAGGAACGTGCCGGCCGTCCAGGCGGCGCCGATGACGGTCGCCACCTGCCCGGATGAACGTTCCTTCGCCTCGCCCTCACCCCACAGCGGGGTCTTCGACGCCACCCCGGAGGCCATCAGGCCGTTCCAGTACTCCGCCACCTTCTTCGAGGCGGGATCGTTGATCGCGACCTTCCACTTCTCGCCCTCGGTCCCGTACCACCGTGCGCCCGCCTGCCAGGAGAGGCCGGCCAGCACCGCCGGGTCGCCGCCGCCGAAGTTCGTGATCCTCACCGAGGGATCGGCCTGGTGGATCTTCTCCGCAGCCGCCTTGTACTCCTCCCACGTCTTCGGCACGGCCACCCCGTGCTTCTCGAAGATGTCCTTCCGGTAGAAGAGTTCGAGCGGGGTGACGTCGAACGGCACGGCCCACGTCCTGCCGCCCAGCTTCACCAGCGTCTGGACCGCCTCCGGGAACTTCTCCGAGACGAGCTTCCCGGAAGCCCCGCTCAGGTCCTCCAGGTTCCCGCCGCTCGCGAACTCCGGGAGCGCCGAGTAGTCCATCGTCGCGATGTCCGGTGCGTTGCCGCCCTTGACCGCGTTGGCCAGCTTCGCCGCCCCGTCCGGCCCGCCCGGCACCGCCGAGAACTGCACCCGGACGTTCGGGTGCGTCTTGTTGAACGCGTCGGCCGTCTGCTGCGCACCCGCGGACGAGGACCAGTAGGTGACGGTGACCGGCTGCTCCGGCGAACCGCCGGCCGCCCCCGCCCCGCCCGGCTTCGCCTCCCCGCCACACGCGGTGGCGAGCAGGGCCAGGGAGGCGAGCGAGGCGGTCAGGGCGAGTCGGGGCATGCGGGAGGAACGGAGGCTGCGCGACATGGAGTGGCTCCTACGGACGACCGCGGACAGCGGCGGATGGGAGAACGCGGCCCATCTTTTGTGCGAACACGCACACCGTCAAGAGCGAATGCGCAACTCGATCGAAATGATCGCCAGTGGAGTCCCTTCCTGTTCCTTATGAGCGGATCGTCAGTCGGGGGAGCAGCTCCACGTGCTGCCGCGGGCCGCCGCCGGCGCAGGCGCCGTCGCGGTCGCCGTCACCCTCGCCGTCACCTTCGCCCGGCGCCGTCAGCCGGTCCAGCAGCAGCCCCGCCGCCCGCGCCCCCACCTCGCGCTTGGCCGGTGCGACCGCCGAGAGCGGTACGTCGGCCAGTCCCGCCACCTCGTCGTCGTACGTGATCACCGCGAGGTCCTCCGGCACCCGCACGCCGCGCGCCTGGAGCCGCGGGATCAGCATGATCGCGTCGGTGTCGCTGTGGATCAGTGCGGCGCTCACCCCGCCCGCCGTCACCGCCTCGCACAAGTAGTCCAGCGTCCGTGCGAACAGGTCCGCGTCCGAGAGCGGGCCCGGCCCGGCCGGCGGCCACGGCGGCGCCGGCTCCAGGCCGAGCGCGGCCACCGCCGCCTCGTACCCGGCCCGCAGCCGCGGCGTCGTCGGCGTCGCACGGCTGGCCAGTGCGATCCGCCGGTGCCCCCGCTCCACCAGGTGCTGCACCGCCGTCGCCGCGCCGTGCGCATGGTCGGAGGCCACCCGGTCCAGCGCCGCCGCCGGATGCCCGGGCGGGGCCCACCGCTCCACCAGTACCGTCGGAACCGGCAGCTCCGCGGTCCACGCCCCTTCCCCGGGGCCCGGCGAGCCGGCATCCCAGTTCGGGGTGAGCAGCAGCCCGTCCGCCCCGGTCGACAGCAGCCGGTCCGCCTGCGTGCGGTCCTCGCCGGGCAGGTACCGGGTCAGGCCCACGGTCAGCCGCGCGCCGCGCGCCTCGACCACCTCGCGGGCCCCGCGTACGACATCGGCGTAGTAGTACTCCGTGGTCGGCACGACCATCCCGACCACCAGTCCCTCGGCGCCGGCCGGGGCCGCCGCCCTGTCCCCGGCCGCAGCCGCCGCCGACACCGATGCCCGGGCCGCCGGCCCGCGCTCCGGCCGCCCGGTCTCCACGCGGCTGATCACCCCGTGCATCCGGTGGATCTCGCCCCGGGCCGCCATCGCCTCGATGTCGCGCCGCAGGGTGACCGGCGAGACGCCCAGCTCCTGCGCCAGGTCCGCCACGCGCACACTGCCCCGCGCCCGGACGAGCGCGAGCACCTGCGCCTGGCGCTGGTCCACATGTGGTCTCAAGGTTTCCCTACCCCCTGCGGTCTTCCGACGGCATCCGTGTCTGTGTCCGTGCCCGTGTCCGTGTCCGTGTCCGTGTCTGCACCGCCATCATAGAGAACTGAACCGATCGATTCGATCGTTTCCGATCAACCGGTCATTGACGGCGTGGACGCCACGTTCATATATTCGGCGGCGTCTCGCACCTCACGGCATCACGACCTCTCCCGGGAGTCAGCGCATGCTCACGTACGACCAGGACGGATTCCGGCGCGCAGGACGGCCCCACCGCATCGTCTCGGGGGCCCTGCACTACTTCCGGGTCCATCCGGACCTGTGGGAGGACCGGCTGCGGCGGCTGCGCGCCCTCGGTGCCAACACGGTCGACACGTACGTCCCCTGGAACTTCCACGAGAGCGCCCCGGGCACAGCCGACTTCACCGGCCCGCGCGACCTCGGCCGCTTCCTGCGCACCGCCCAGGACCTCGGCCTCGACGCCATCGTCCGCCCCGGCCCGTACATCTGCGCCGAATGGGACTTCGGCGGCCTGCCCGCCCGGCTCCTCGCCGTCGACGGCCTCCACCTGCGCTGCTCGGACCCGCGCTTCGAGGCCGAGGTCGACGGCTGGTTCGACCTCGTCGCCCCCGAGCTGCTGCCCCTGCTCGCGAGCCGCGGCGGTCCGGTCGTCGCCGTCCAGATCGAGAACGAGTACGGCTCGTACGGCAACGACACCCGCTACCGCGCCCATGTGGAACGGGCCCTGGTCGAACGCGGCGTGGACTGCCTCCTGTTCACCGCCGACGGGCCCGAGGACGCCATGCTCCAGGGCGGCACGCTCCCCGGCCGCCTCGCCACCGCCACCTTCGGCGCGCGCCCCGCCGAACGCCTCGCCCACCTGCGCCGCTACCAGCGGACCGGCCCGCTCGCGGCAATGGAGTTCTGGATCGGCTGGTTCGACCACTGGGGCGAGGACCACCACGTCCGCGCCGTCGACGACGCGGCGCGGTCCCTCGACGAACTCCTCGCCACCGGCGCCTCCGTCAACCTCTACATGGCCCACGGCGGTACCAACTTCGGCTTCTGGGCCGGCGCCAACCACACCGGGGCCCGCCCCGGCGACCCCGGCTACCAGCCCACGGTCACCAGCTACGACTACGACGCCCCGATCGGCGAGGCCGGCGAACTCACCCCCAAGTTCCACGCGTTCCGCGAGGTCATCGGCAAGTACGTCCCCCTCCCCGACGGACCGCTGCCCGAACCGCCGCCCCGCATCACCCCGGCCCTCGCCGTCCCCGCCGGCAGCGCCCCGCTCCTGGACCACCTCGACGTGCTCGGCGGGGCGCCCGTGCTGCGCCCCGCGCCCGAACCCATGGAGAAGCTGGGCCAGTCCCACGGGCTGATCCACTACCGCACCACCATCACCGGGCCGCGCCCCGCGATGCCCGTCCGGATCGACGGCCTCGGCGACCGCGCGTACGTCTTCGCCGACGGCGAGCCCCTCGGCATCCTCGACCGCAACCGGCCCGACGAGGGGCTCGACCTGGCCGTCGGCGAGGCCGGGGCGGTCCTCGACGTCCTCGTCCGGGCCCAGGGCCGGGTCAACTACGGCCCGCTCCTCGACGACCGCAAGGGCATCTGGCGCGGCGTCCGGCACGGCCACCAGCAACTGTTCGAGTGGGAGATCCGGCCGCTCCCGCTCACCGGCCTCAGCGGCCTCGGCTGGTCGTCGGAAACCAAGACGAGCCCGCAGGACACGGGCCGCCCGGCCTTCCACCGCTTCACGCACGCCCTCCCGGGCGACGCCGCCGACGGATTCGTCGACGTCTCCGGCTGGGGCACCGGCCTCGTCTGGCTGAACGGCTTCCTCCTCGGCCACTACGACACCCCGTGCGGCCCGCAGCGCACCCTCTACGCCCCCGCGCCCCTCTGGCGGGCCGGCCGGAACGAGATCGTCCTCCTCGAACTGGAGCGCCCGGGCACCGACCTGCCGCTGCGCGACCGCCCCGACCTCGGCCGCCCCACCGTCGTCACCCTCGAATGAATCCCGGCCCATCGCGGCGGACAGCGGCGGACAGCGGCGGACAGCGGCGGACAGCGGCGGACCGCGGCGAAACCGCGACGCGACCGCGACGCGACCCGCGGCGAACCCCCTCGCACCTCCCCGACCTTCCCCTGAGAGAAGCTCTTCCCGTGAAGCGAACGAGCACCCGCCTGGCCGACGGCCGCGAGATCCTGTACTACGACGCCGACGACGGCGCGGCCCGCGCCGTCCCCGACACCCGCCCCCTCGACGCGTCCGCCACCTCCTCCGAGGTGCGCCTGGACCCGCTGCTCGGCGACGCCGTCGTCATCGCCTCCCACCGCCAGGGCCGCACCTACCACCCGCCCGCCGACGCCTGCCCGCTCTGCCCCTCCACTGAGGGGCGCGCGAGCGAGGTCCCGGCCCCCGACTACGACGTGGTCGTCTTCGAGAACCGCTTCCCCTCCCTCGCCGGCGACACCGGCCGCTGCGAGGTCATCTGCTTCACCCCCGACCACCGGACCTCCTTCGCCGAGCTCGACGAGGAACGCGCCGCGCTCGTCCTGGCCGCATGGACCGACCGCACCGCCGAGCTCTCCGCCCGCGCCGGGGTCCGGCAGGTCTACTGCTTCGAGAACCGCGGCACCGAGATCGGCGTGACCCTCGCCCACCCGCACGGCCAGATCTACGCCTTCCCCTTCATCACCCCGCGCACCACCCGCATGCTCGCCACCGTCGCCGCCCACCGCGCCCGCACCGGCGGCAACCTCTTCGAGGAGGTGCTCGCCGCCGAACGCGCCGGGCGCACCAGGGTCGTCCTCGAAGGGGAGCACTGGACCGCGTTCGTGCCGTACGCCGCGCGCTGGCCGTACGAGGTCCACCTCCACCCGCACCGCCGCACCCCCGACCTGACCACCCTGGACGACGCGGCCCGCGCCGAGTTCCCCGGCCTCTACCTGGAGCTGCTGCGCCGCTTCGACCGGCTCTTCGGGACGTCCGCGCCCACCCCGTACATCTCCGCCTGGCACCAGGCGCCGGTCTCCGGCGAGGGCCGGGCCGACTTCGCGCTCCACCTGGAGCTCTTCACGGTCCGCCGCACCGCTGACAAGCTCAAGTACCTGGCGGGTACCGAATCCGGGATGGAGGCCTACATGAACGACGTCCGGCCCGAGGACGCGGCCGCGCGGCTGCGGGAGGTGGCGAGCCGATGAGCCGGGCCGCGGACGGATTCCACCGGCTGTACGGGTCCCTGCCCGAGGGGGTCTGGGCGGCGCCGGGCCGGGTCAACCTGATCGGCGAACACACCGACTACAACGACGGCTTCGCCCTGCCCTTCGCCCTCCCGCACCGCACGGAGGTGGCGGCGGCCCGCCGCCCCGACCGGACGCTGCGGCTCCACTCCGCCGACGTCCCCTCCGGCGTCGTCACCCTCCACCTGGACCGGCTCGACCCGGCCCGCCCGCCCGAGGGCCCGGAGAGCTGGGCCGCCTACCCCGCCGGAGCCGTGTGGGCGCTGCTGGACGCGGGCCTGCCCGTCGGCGGCGCGGACCTGCACATCCGCTCCGACGTGCCCACCGGAGCCGGACTCTCCTCCTCCGCCGCCCTGGAGGTGGCCGCCGCCCTGGCGCTCACCGACCTGTACGGGATCCCGCTCACCCGGCCCGAACTGGCCGCGCTCGCCCGCCGGGCCGAGAACGCCTACGTCGGCGTGCCCTGCGGGGTGATGGACCAGATGGCCTCGGCCTGCGCCACCGAAGGCCACGCCCTCCACCTCGACACCCGCACCCTCGAACAGCGGCACATCCCCTTCGACTGCGCGGCGGCCGGACTGCGCCTCCTGGTCATCGACACCCGCGTCACACACGCCCTCGGCGACGGGGCGTACGCCCAGCGCCTCGCCTCCTGCCACGGCGCGGCCGCCGCGCTCGGGCTGCCCGCCCTGCGCGACCTCCCGTACGAGGACCTGGACCGGGCCCTGGCCCGCCTCGACGATCCGGTCCGGCGCCGCCGGGTCCGGCACGTCGTCACCGAGAACGAGCGGGTCCTGCGGGTGGAGCAACTGCTGCGCGCCGGACGGCTGCGCGAGACGGGCCCGCTGCTGACCGAGGGCCACGCCTCGCTGCGCGACGACTACGAGGTCTCCTGCCCGGAGCTCGACCTGGCCGTCGCCACGGCCAACGCGGCGGGCGCCCACGGGGCCCGGATGACCGGCGGCGGCTTCGGCGGCTCGGCCCTGGCCCTGATCGACGCGGAGGCCGAGGCGGACGTGACCCGGGCGGTCACGGAGGCTTTCGTCGCGGCCGGATCCAAGCCGCCGCGCGTGACGGCGGCGGCCCCGGCCGCCGGGGCCGGGCGCGTTCTCTGACGGGCCGTCCGAGCCCTTCGACGGCCTGGTGGACGGGACCTGGGCCATCGGCAAGACTCTCGTCGATCTCTACTGACGTTCGGAGGAACGAAACGCATGCGCTACATCCCGCTGGGCAGTTCAGGTCTCCAGGTCTCCGCCGTCGGCCTCGGCTGCAACAACTTCGGCGGCCGCCTCGACGCCCGGGCCACGCGCGCCGTCGTCGACGCCGCCCTCGACGCGGGGATCACCCTCCTCGACACCGCCGACATCTACGGCGGGCTCGGCGGCTCCGAGCGGCACCTCGGACAGGCCCTCAAGGGCCGCCGCGATCAGGTCGTCCTCGCCACCAAGTTCGGCTACGCGGGCATGTCCATGGAGTACGGGCCCGCCGCCGGATCCCGCGGCGGCCGCGCGTACGTCCGGCGGGCCGTGGAGGAGTCGCTGCGCCGCCTGGACACCGACCACATCGACCTCTACCAGCTCCACAGCCCCGACCCGGTGACCCCCATCGCCGAGACCCTGGCCGCGCTCACCGAGCTCGTCACCGAGGGCAAGGTCCGCTACATCGGCCACTCCAACTTCAGCGGCTGGCAGCTCGCCGAAGCCGCCCACGTCGCCCGCGAAACCGGCGCGGTGCCCTTCGTGTCGGCGCAGAACGAATGGTCGCTGCTCCAGCGGTCCGCGGAGCGGGAGCTCGTTCCGGCGGCCGTGCACTACGGCCTCGGAGTGCTCCCCTACTTCCCCCTCGCCAACGGCCTGCTGACCGGCAAGATCCGCCGGGGCGCCGCCGTTCCGGCCGGCTCCCGGCTGGAGGGCCGCGACGGCTACGTCACCGAGGAGCGGCTCGACACGGTCGAGGCGCTGGCCGCCGTCGCCGACAAGCACGGCCGCAGCATCCTCGAACTCGCCATCGGCTGGCTCTCCGCCCGCCCCGGCTGCTCCTCCGTCATCGCGGGCGCCACCTCCCCCGAACAGGTGCGGGCCAACGCGGCCGTCGCCGACCGTCCCCTGGAGCCCGAACTGCTGGCGGAGATCGACGCGATCGCGGGGGCGTGAGCCACGCCGTGCGCCGAGCCGTGAGCCACGCCGTGAGCCGCACCCCGGGCCGGGCTCAGGCGGGCGCACCCGTCAGGACCTCCACCTTTCCGGTGTCCAGCGAGTAGTAGGCCCCGACGACGCCCAGGGCGCCCTTCTCCACGAGGGGCCCCAGGTCGGAGTTGGCCCGCAGATCGTCCGCGGTCACCTTGATCTGGTGGTGGGTCATGGTGTCGACGGGGTCGGCGCCGGGGTCCTTCGCCGTCAGCTCGTACGCCGGCACCATCGCCTTCGCGAGCGCCTCCAGGTTGCCGGGCAGCGGCTTGCCCGCCTTCAGCGACTTGTACGCGGCCTCGACGGCCCCGCAGCGCTGGTGGCCGAGCACGACGACCAGCGGGGTCCCGCCCGTCAGAGGCCCGTACTCGACCGAGCCGGTCACCACCGGGCCGACCGCCTGCCCGCCCGTGCGCAGCACGTACAGATCGCCGAGCCCGGTGTCGAAGATCAGCTCGGGCGCCACCCGGGAGTCGATGCACGACAGGACCACCCCGAAGGGGTCCTGCGCCTCGGCGACCAGCTCGCGCCGCTCCGGATCACGGTCGGGGTGGTCGAGGTTGCCGTTCACCCAGCGCTTGTTGCCCTCCATCAGGCGGGCGAACGCGGCCTGCGGAGTGGCCGGCCGCGGCTGCGGGGCGGCGGTCGCCACCTTCGGGGGAGGTGCGGGCGAGCATCCCGAGAGTGCGACGGCGGCCGCCACGAGGCCTCCGGCCAGCACGGTCCTGCGAGCCGGAAGTCCTGCTGTGTGCATCGGTCGTACCCCTCGGTGCCGCGCAGACGCGTCCGTACGTCGTGACGACCGCGATTGTTCAGCGCGCCGGGGCGACCGGGCGGCAGGCGCACGCGGCCGCCGTCCCGATGGGCACGGACGGCCCACGCTCAGGACACGATGTCCTTGCGGGAGAACCCGCGGAACGCGAGCGCGAACAGCACCAGCGCGTACGACACCGACACCGCGGCGCCCTTGATCATCCCGCCCCACTCCAGCTGCGGCTGCAGCGCGTCCGCCCACGCGAACTGCCAGTGCGCGGGCAGGAACTCCCGCCACGAGCCGAGCGCCGTCACCGCGTCCAGCACGTTGCCGACGATCGTCAGGCCGACCGCCCCGCCCACCGCGCCCAGCGGCGCGTCCGTCCGCGTGGACAGCCAGAACGCCAGCCCGGCCGTGACCAGCTGCGACACGAAGACGAACGCCACCACCAGCGCGAGGCGCGGCACGCTCTCACCGGCCGCCAGCGAGCCGCCCGTCGGCAGCTTCAGCGGTCCCCAGCCGTACGCGGCCGTGCCCGCCGCCAGCGCCACCACCGGCAGCAGCACCATCGCCGCCAGGCTGAAGCCCAGCGCCACCACCAGCTTGCTCCACAGCAGCCGGGCCCGCGGCACCGGCGAGGCGAGCAGGTAGCGCAGCGAGGACCAGCTCGCCTCCGAGGCCACCGTGTCCCCGCAGAACAGGGCCACCGGCACCACCAGCAGGAAGCCGGCGGACACGAACAGACAGGTGGCCGCGAAGTTCGCGCCCGAGGCCGTGGCCGTGTCGATGAGCGTGATCCGCCCGTCCCCGCCGCCCCGGCCGCCGTCCTGCCCGCCGCCCACGGCGAACGCGATGATCATGACGAACGGCAGCGCGGCCAGCACCCCGCCCATCACCAGCGTCCGGCGCCGGCGCCACTGCCGCAGCGCCTCCACGCGCAGCGGCAGCGTACGGCTCGGCCGGTAGCCGGGGGCCACCTCCGTCGCGGCGCTCATGCCGCACCTCCGATCAGCGTGAGGAACGCGTCCTCCAGCCGGCGGTGCGGACCCACTGCGCTCACCGGCACCTCCAGCCTCACCAGCTCGGCGATCAGCCCGGTGGCCGTCGCGCCCTCCAGCCGTACGAGCAGTCCGTCATCGGCGGCCGTCACCGCACCCACTCCCTCCAGCGCGGCCACCTTCGCCACGGTCCCTTCGTCCACCGGCCCGGCCAGCGCCACCAGCAGCGTGTCCCCGCCCCCCGTGATCTCCGCGACCTCGCCCGCCCGTACCAGCCGCCCGCGGTCCATGACCACCAGGTGCGTGCACGACTGCTCGACCTCCGACAGCAGGTGGCTGGAGACGATGACCGTCCGTCCGCCCGCCGCGTACCGGATCATCACGTCCCGCATCTCCCGGATCTGCGGCGGGTCCAGACCGTTCGTCGGCTCGTCGAGGATCAACAGGTCCGGCATCCCGAGCATGGCCTGCGCGATCGCGAGGCGCTGCCGCATGCCCTGCGAGTACGTGCGCACCGCGCGCTCCAGCGCGTCGCCGAGCCCGGCGATCTCCAGGGCCTCCGCCAGGTGCGCGTCCTCGGCCGGACGCCCGGTGGCCTGCCAGTACAGCTCCAGGTTGGCCCGCCCCGTCAGGTGCGGCAGGAAGCCGGCCCCCTCGACGAACGCGCCGACCCGCGACAGCACCGGCGCCCCCGCCCGTACCGCGTGCCCGAACACCCTGATCTCGCCCTCGTCCGGCGAGATCAGGCCCATCAGCATCCGCAGCGTGGTCGTCTTCCCGGCGCCGTTGGGCCCGAGCAGGCCCAGGACCTGCCCCTTCTCCACCCGGAACGACAGGTCCCGCACCGCGTACCGGTCCTGTGCCCGCGCGTACCGCTTCGTCAGGCCCGTGATTTCCAGTGGTACGCCGGCCAGCGCCGGGTCGGGCTGCGGTACCCCGGCCCGCACCCCCGCACCCTCCCGGCCGGTCCTGCGGATCCCCAGCAGCGCCGCGGCCAGCAGCGCGGCGCCCAGCGGCAGCCCCCAGGTCCACGCGGGCAGCCCCGCCGAGGCCGTCCGCACCCCGTCGGCCACCGGCACGGCCAGGGCGCCCCGCACCGCGACCGTGTACGTGGCCGGCGCGGCCGGAGACGCGTAGCCGAGGTCGGTGGCGGCGACGACGAGCCGCAGCCGGTGCCCGGCCTCCACGGCGTGGTCGACGGCGGGCAGCCGCAGCTCCACCGTGGCGCCCTGCTGCGCGTTCTCCACCCGCACCGGGGCGACCAGCTGACTCGGCAGCACCTGCTGCCGGCCGTCGGGCCCGACGTCGTACACCTTGCCGAACAGGACGGCCGACCCGTCCGCAGCCGTCGACCTCACGTTCAGGGTGACGGTCGGGGTCCCGGTGACCCGTACCTCCCCGGTCAGCGGCTGCGACTCGAACCGGGCGTTCTGCCCGGGGAAGTCCAGCGACAGCCCGGCCCCGACGGCGGCGAGCTGCCCGCCGATCCCCGGCAGGGAGGACAGCGCGGGCGGGGCGCCGCCCGCCGGATTGGCGAAGGTCTGCTCCCGCCCGCTCAGGGCGAACTCCCGGGGAGCGGACGTCAGCCCCGGATAACGCTCGCCGCTCGCGCCGCGCAGCCGGACCTCCCCGTCGGTGGAATCGATGCCTCCGGAGCGCGAGACGCGGAAGGCCGGACCGGTGTCCGCGCCCTGCTCGTCCTTGAGGTAGCGGTCGAACCAGGCGGTCACCCGGTCCTCGACCCGGCCCGCCTCGCGCACGCCCCCGTCGTGCCCGCCGGCCGCCCAGTCCACCGCGACGGGCGCGCCGTTCGCCGCGATCGCCTTCGCCATCGCGTCGGCCTGGTCCAGCGGGAACAGGGAATCGTCCTGGCCCTGCACGATCAGGGTCGGTACCTTGATCCGGTCCCCGACCGCCGACGGACTGCGCCGCTCCAGCAGGGAGCGGGCCTCGGCATCGGGCTTACCGGCCACGGCGACCCGCTCGTACATGGCGCACAGCTCGGGCTGGAACCGCCCGCAGGCGGTGGCGGTGGCGGCATCGGAGGGAGCGGGGGCGGCCGCCGCGCCGTCGCCGCCCGGCGGCAGCGCCCCGGGCTGCATCCCGTCGGCCGAACCGGTGGTGAAGAACAGCCCCGCCCACAGCTTCTTGAACACGCCCTGCGGGAAGAGGGAGTCCGCGAGGTTCCAGTACGTGATCTGCGGGGCGATCGCGTCGACCCGCCGGTCGTATCCGGCGGCGAGCAGCGAGACCGCCCCGCCGTACGAGGCGCCCGCGACGCCGACGCGCGGATCGCCGTCCCCGTCGAGCCGCACCTCGGGCTGGAGCGCGAGCCAGTCGACGAGCCGGGACACGTCCTTGACCTCGTGCTCGGGATCGTTCAGCCCGATCTGCCCGCCGGAGCGGCCGAAGCCGCGCGCCGACCAGGTCAGGACGGCGTACCCGTCCCGGGCCAGCCGCTCGGCCTGCGCGCGGACGTCGTCCTTGCTGCCGCCGAACCCGTGCCCGAGCAGCACGGCGGGCCGCTTCTGCCCGCCGCCGGACGTGAAGTACGAGGTGTCGATGGCCGCGCCGGGCATCTCCACCATGCGGTCCTGGCGGTGCACGGCGGGCGCCTCGCCGGACGCGGCGGCGGTCCACGTGCCGGCCCCCGCGACGACGGCGAGCGCGGCGGCCCCCGCGAGCAGGCGGGTGCGGCGGCGCCGTGGCAGCCGGAGCTTCGGCAGTCGGGGCTTCATACGGGAACCCTAGACGCCGGGCCGCGGCCCCCTGAGCACCCCCAGGCGGAACCGCCCACCTCCTGAAGGAGTACCCGGGCGGCCCGGCATACCGCATCCGCGGTACCCGGAGCCGACCTGCGGCGCACGCCGAGCGGCGGGAGGATGACGGCATGCTGCTCGCCGAGGTCGCGCGCGTGTCCCGGGAGGTCGCCGAGACCTCCGCCCGCTCCCGCAAGAGCGCCCTGCTCGCGGAGCTGTTCGCCGCCGCGCCGCCCGAGGAGGCCGGCCTGGTCATCTCGTACCTCTCCGGGCGCCTCCCGCAGGGCCGGCCGGGCATCGGCTGGCGGGCGCTCGGCCGGGACGTCGAGCCCGCCGGCGGGCCCACCCTGACCGTCACCGCCGTCGACGCGGCCGTGACCGAGCTCGCCGCGGTCGCGGGCACGGGCGCGCAGGCCGAGCGGCGCCGGATCCTCGACGCCCTGCTCGGCGCGGCCACCGGGCCCGAACAGCGGTTCCTGCGCAGCCTGCTCTCCGGCGAGGTCCGCCAGGGCGCCCTCGACGCGGTCGCCCTGGAAGGGGTCGCCGCGGCCGCCGGGGTACCCGCCGCCGAACTGCGCCGCGCCGCGATGCTCGACGGCTCGCTGCCCCGGGTGGCCGCGGCGGTGCTGGCCGGCGGCGCGGAGGCCCTGCGCGGGGTCACCCTGCGCGTCGGGCAGCCCGTACAGCCGATGCTGGCGAACACCGCCAAGTCGGTGGCCGCGGCCCTGGCCGCGCTCGGGCCCTGCGCGGTCGAGGAGAAGCTCGACGGGATCAGGGTGCAGGTGCACCGCGACGGGGACGACGTACGGGTGTACACGCGCTCCCTGGACGACATCACCGGCCGGCTGCCGGAGGTGGCGCAGCTCGCGCGGGCGCTGCCGGGGGAGCGGTTCATCCTCGACGGCGAGGTGATCGGGCAGGCGCCCGACGGCCGCCCGGTGCCCTTCCAGGAGGTCGCGAGCCGGGTCGGATCACGGGTCGACGTCGAGGCCGCCCGGCGGACGCTGCCCGTCGTCCCGTACTTCTTCGACGTCCTGGCGGCGGGGGACGAGGTCCTCCTCGACCTCCCGGTGCGCGAGCGGTACGCGGCGCTCGCCGCCCTGGTGCCGCAGGAGTCCCGGGTCCGCCGGCTCGTCGTCGAGGACGTGCGGGAGCAGGCGGCGGCCGCCGAGGAGTTCTGGACCGAGACCCTGCGCCGCGGTCACGAGGGGGTCATGGTCAAGGGCCTCGACTCCGCCTACGCGGCCGGGCGGCGCGGCAAACACTGGCTCAAGGTGAAACCGGTGCACACCCTCGACCTGGTGGTGCTCGCCGTCGAACGGGGCCACGGCCGGCGCACCGGACTGCTGTCGAACCTGCACCTCGGGGCGCGGGCCGCCGACGGCTCCTTCGCCATGCTGGGCAAGACCTTCAAGGGGCTCACCGACGAGATGCTGCGCTGGCAGACGGAGCGGCTGGGGGAGCTGGCGGTGGAGGACGACGGCTTCACCGTGCGGGTGCGGCCGGAGCTGGTCGTGGAGATCGCCTACGACGGCCTCCAGCGCTCCCCGCGCTACCCGGCCGGGGTCGCGCTGCGCTTCGCCCGGGTGCTGCGGCACCGCCCGGACAAGAGCGCGGACGAGGCGGACACGGTCGAGACGGTGCTCGGCGACGGCTGAGGCGAGGGGCGGCCGACGGGCTTTTTGCCTCAGAGGCAAGGCGCATTGCCAGGGAGGCAGGATTCTGGCTCAATCGGGGCATGACATCCGGTCCTGCCCCCGGCCCCGACGGTCCCGAGCGCCCCGACGAACCGCTCGGCCCCGGCCTCGGCGCCGCTGACGACGAGCTGCCCTCCGTGGCACCGCAGCTGCGTGACCTGCGACGCCGCTCCGGGCTCACCCTGGAGGCCGCCGCCGCGCGGGCCAGGCTCTCGCCCGCGCACCTGTCCCGGCTGGAGACCGGGCGGCGCCAGCCCTCGCTGCCGCTGCTGCTCGGACTCGCCCGCACCTACGGTACGACGGTCTCGGAACTGCTCGGCGAGACCTCCGCCGTCGCCGATCCCATCGTACGGGCGGGCGGTCCGGGCGCCCGCGAGGCCGACGGGTGGACGTACTGGCGGGCCGGCGGCTCCGGCCGCGGGATGCAGGCGCTGCGCGTGCACGTCCCTCCGCCGGACTCCGTCCGGGGGGACCCCCAGGGGCGCGGCCAGGGCGACCTGGTCCGCGTACATCCCGGCGAGGAGTGGCTGTACGTCCTCAAGGGGCGGCTGCGGCTGCACCTGGCCGAGGCCGAGTACCTGCTGGAGCCCGGGGACAGCGCGCACTTCGACTCCCTCACCCCGCACCGGATCGGCGCGGCCACCCGGGGCGGGGCCGACCTGCTGTTCGTCCACACCCTGCTGCAGAGCAGCCTCGCCGGGCTGTGCCTGGGGGGCGGCGGCGCCTCCGGCGGGCCCGCGCATCAGCGGTAGCCCGTCCACCCCGTCCATCCGCGCCATCCGCGCCATCCGCTCCGACCCCTCCAACCCCTCCAACCCCTCCGACCCGTCCCAGCCCAGGAGCCCCACCATGAAGGTCCAGTCCAAGTTTCCGCGCGGTCTGCTGATTCGGCTGGTCGCCTACTTGTTCGTCGGCCACCTCTTCGCCTTCTTCGTCTACCTCCTCTTCGTCCTGGGCGGCCAGAACCAGTAACCGAAGGCCGGGGTCCGCGACTCTGGAAACGTGCAGGTCCTGTCGCTACCCTCCGCGCATGATTTCCACGGTTGTCTGGGGTACCGGCAACGTCGGCCGTTTGGCCATCCGTGCCGTAGAGGCCCATCCGGCGCTGAAACTGGCCGCCGTCATCGTCCACCATCCCGATAAAATCGGCCGCGACGCGGGCCGGCTCGGTGAACTCGACCACGACACCGGGGTCCTGGCCACCGACGACATCGAAGCGGTCCTGGCCGCCCGGCCGCAGGCCGTCGTCTACGCGGCCTCCGGCGACACCCGCCCCGACGACGCGCTGGCCGACATCACCCGGGCCATCCGGTCCGGCGCCGTCGTCGTCAGCCCCGCCCTCTACCCGCTCTACGACCACCGCAACGCCCCGCCCGAGTTCCGCGATCCGGTGGCCGCGGCCGTCGCGGAAGGCGGCGGCTCCCTGTTCGCCTCCGGCGTCGACCCCGGCTGGGGCAACGACGTACTCCCGCTCCTGCTCAGCGGAGTCGGCAGCACCATCGACGCCATCCGCTGCCAGGAGATATTCGACTACTCCACCTACGACCAGCCCGACTCGGTCCGTCACCTCGTCGGCATGGGCCAGCCCATGGACTTCGAGCCGATGATGCTCATGCCGTCCGTCCCCACCATGGTGTGGGGCGGGCAGATCCGCATGATGGCCCGGGCCCTGGGTGTCGAACTCGACGAGATCCGCGAGACCGTGGACCGCCGCGCCCTCGACACCACCGTCACCACCCGCACCATGGGCGAGTTCGCGGCCGGCACCCAGGGCGCCATCCGCTTCGAGGTGCAGGGCATCGTCGAGGGCGAACCCCGCCTCGTCATCGAGCACGTCACCCGCATCCACGCCTCCTGCGCCCCCGACTGGCCGTCGCCGCCCGACGGCGGCGACGGCGCCCACCGCGTGATCATCGAGGGCCGCCCGCACATCGAGGTCACCGTCGAGGCCACCGACGAGGGCGAGAACCGCTCGGCGGGCGGCAACGCCACCGCCGTTGGCCGCCTGGTCGGCGCCATCGACTGGCTGGTGGAGGCCGGACCGGGCCTCTACGACGCCCTCGACGTCCCCCTGCGCCCCGCCATCGGCAAACTCGGAAGGAAACAGCCATGAGGATCGACATACCCGAAGGCCAGCACCCGATCGAGTACGTGTGGGGCGACATGGTCCCCGGGATCGGGATGGCCGCCGCGAACTTCTCCCTGTCGGTGTACGCCCACACCACCCTGGGTCTGCGCGAGTTCGAGGCGGCGCGGCTGCGCGTCGCGCAGATCAACGGATGCGTGTTCTGCCTCGACTGGCGGACCGAGCGGGACGGGGAGAAGGTCGAGGAGGAGTTCTCAGACGCCGTCACCGACTGGCGCACCACGGACCGCTTCGACGAACGGACCCGGCTGGCGGCGGAGTACGCGGAGCGCTACACGCTCGACCACCACAACCTCGACGAGGAGTTCTGGGAGCGGATGACCGCGCACTACAGCCAGCTGGAGATCGTGGAGCTGACGATGAGCATCGGGTCCTGGCTGGCCTTCGGCCGGCTCAACCACGTGCTCGGCCTCGACAGCGTGTGCGTGCTCCCGGGGCACTGAGGCCGGTCGGGGCAACGGGTCCGGGGCCGGTCGGTGTGTCCGACGGCCCCGGTTCTGTTCTGTGCGCGGCGCTGCGCCTCTGCAGCGCTGCGGCTCTGCGGATTCACGGATCCACGGACCGCCTACAGGTCGGTGGCGATGATCTTCTCGATGTTGCGCTCGGCCAGCGCCGTGATGGTGACGAACGGGTTGACGCTGGTGTTGCCGGGGATCAGCGCGCCGTCGATCACGTACAGGCCGGTGTAGCCGTGCAGGCGGCCGTAGTTGTCGGTGGCCTTGTTCAGGACCGCACCGCCGAGCGGGTGGTAGGTGAGGTGGTCGCCCCAGATCTTGTTGGTGCCGAAGAGGTCCGTCCGGTAGATCGTCCCCTCCTTGGAGTTGATCTTGTCGAAGATGCTCTTGGCCATGTCGATGGACGGCTGCTTCCACGCCGTCTGCCAGTTCAGCTCGACGTTGCCCGAGGCCGCGTTGTACGTGAACTCGGCGCGGTTCGGGTTCTTGGTGATCGACAGGTAGAAGGAGGCGTACGTCTCGATCCCCGTCGGCAGCGGTGCCACCTCGGCGAAGGCCCCGCCCGCGTCCCAGTTGTCGATGCCGCCGCAGGGGATGGAGGCCTGGACCTTGCCGGTGGGGTCCCACAGGTGGTTGGCCCGGCCGCACATGACGTTGCCGTTGTCGCCCCAGCCCTTGCCGATCTCGCCGTTCAGGGCGGGCAGCGCTCCGGTGGCCTTGAGCTTCACGAGCAGCTTGCTGGTGCCGACGCTGCCGGCCGCGAAGAACACCTTGTCGGCGACCACGGTCTTGGTGGCGGTGGTGGCTCCGGTGGTGTTGATCTGGTCGATGGCGACGGTGTAGCCGCCGCCCGGCGCGGGGGAGACGGAAGTGACCTTGTGCAGCGGGGAGACGGTGACCTTGCCGGTGGCCCTGGCCTGCGCGAGATAGGTCTTCTGCAGCGACTTCTTGCCGTAGTTGTTGCCGTAGAGGATCTCTCCGGCGACCGCGGACTTGGGGGCGGTCCCGGCCGCCTCCTGCTTCATGTAGTCCCAGTCGTACACGTCCGGTACGAAGACGAACGGGAAGCCGGAGCGCTGGGCGTGCTTGCGGCCGACGCGGGCGAACTGGTAGCAGTCGACGGTGTCGAACCAGGCCGGGTCGACCAGGCCGACCCCGAGTCCGGCGTTGGCCCGCGGGTAGTAGGTGACGTACATCTCCTCCGCGTCCACCGACGGGAGGATGGCGCCGAAGTTCGCGCGCTTCGGGGTGACCGCCATACCGCCGTTGACCAGCGAGCCGCCGCCGACGCCGCGGCCCTGGTAGACGATGATGCCGCCCATCTCCTCGGCGTCCAGGATCCCGGTGTAGCGGGGGATGTCCTTGTCGATCGGGAAGCCGAGGAAGTTGCTCAGGGGCTGCTTGGTCCTGGTCCGCAGCCAGTAGGAGCGCTGGTCGGGCGTGGTCGTGTTGCAGAAGATCTTGCCGTCCGGGCCCGGGGTGTCCCAGGCCATGCCCATCTCGATCATGTGGACGTCGACGCCGGCCTGGGCGAGCCGCAGGGCGGCGACGGAGCCCCCGTAACCGGTGCCGATCACCAGGGCCGGGACGTGCGCGCCGTTGTCGATGGGGCCGGCGGCCGCCGCCGCTGCCTCTGAGGCGACGGTCCGGGCGTGCGCCGGGGTGATCTGACCGGCGACGGCGGCGGCCCCCAGAATAGAACTTGTTCTCGCTATGAATCCACGACGTGAGATTCCATTGGAGCCGGATTTGTGCAGGCCTTTGTCACCCATGTGACGTTCCTCACTCTCGGCGGAATGGGAACGAGTTCTACTGCCGGGCGCATGGGAAGTCACTACATACGTCTAGGTAACTTTCGGCCTGTCACGCCACAGGGCTGCCGGACCCGGGGCGCCTGACCCACCCCAGGACCAGCAGGGAGGCGACCGCCGCGAAGGCGCACCAGGTGGAAGCGAATTCCAGCCGCCACAGCGCTGAGCAGGCCAATGCCCCGACGGCGAGCACCGCGCCGAGGAGCCGCAGCCGCCGGTCGCCGGAGAGCAGCAGGGCGCCCAGCGTGGCGAAGAGGTAGCCCGCGAGGACGAGCGGTATCCACGGAACCTTCACGCCGTAGCCGAGGGTGTGGCCCCGGATCTCGGCGACGGCGGGCCGGGTCGCGAGGCAGTACGAGAGCACGGCGGCGGTGGCGAGCCCGACGGCCGCCGGAGCCCACAGGCGGAGCCGGTCCACCGGAGCGGCCGCGAGCAGGACCCCGAACGGCACCCAGACCGGCAGCACCGGCAGGGCGATCGCCACCCAGGCCGTGGTGGCCGGGCCGCAGCCGCCGCCCGCACGCCATACGGCCGCCTCCACCAGCTGGTGGGCGCCCAGCAGCAGCGGCAGCGCGGCGACGGGCAGATCGCGGGGCCGCCGTACGCGCGCCACGCACACGATCCCGACGGCGGTGACGACCGCACCCGCCGTCAGATCGGCCGTGGCGTTCCAGCACATGGCGCGCGGGTCACGGCTTCGCGGCCCTCGGGGGTTCGAGCGGCGGGGAGGTCGTCGCGCAGAAGGTGTGGCACTCCGGGTGGCACCCCGCTCCCGGCACGGGCTTGCGTACGGTGGTCCAGGCCACGACGGCGCCCGCCACCAGCAGCCCCGCGCACCACAGCATGGCCCGCCCGAACGCGGCGTCGAACTCGGACGCCGAGCGGTAGGCGTCCGGCCCCATGCCGGCCAGCAGCGGCAGCGCCGCGACCGCCAGCAGCCCGGCCGCCCGGGCGGCCGCGTTGTTGATGCCGCTGGCCAGGCCGGCCCGCCCGGGGTCCACCGAGGACAGCACGGTCGCCGTCAGGGGAGCCACCAGGGCCACCATGCCCATGCCCATCACGATCAGGGCCGGCAGCACGTCCCGTACGTACGAGGCGTCCGGACCGACCCGCAGCATCAGCAGCAGCGCGGCCGCGCACAGCAGCGGTCCCACCGTGAGCGGGATCCGCGGCCCGATCTTCTCTCCGAGCGCCCCCGACCGGGCCGAAAGCAGCAGCATCAGCAAGGTCGTCGGCAGCAGCGCCGCCCCCGCGGCCAGCGCCGAGTAGCCGGAGACCACCTGGAGCTGGAGGACGACGAGGAAGAAGAACCCGCTGAAGGCCGCGTACACGAAGAGGGTGACCACGTTGACGGCGGTGAACTGCCGGGAGGCGAAGATGTCGGGCGGCAGCATCGGATCGGCCCGGTGCCGCTCGACGTAGATGAACACGGCGCCCAGCAGCACGCCCCCGATGGCCGAGGCGATCACCAGCGGGGACCCGGAACGGGCCTCGATCAGCGCGTACGTCACCAGGGCGAGGGCCGCGGCCCCCAGGGCCGCGCCGAGCACGTCGAACCGTCCGTGCGCGTGCGGGTCACGCGATTCCGGTACGTGCCGCAGGGCGATCGGCACGCACACCGCGGCCACCGGCACGTTCAGCAGGAACACCCAGCGCCAGCCGGGCCCGTCCACCAGCCAGCCGCCGAGGAACGGTCCGACGGCCGCGCCCACCCCGCCGAACCCCGACCACAGCCCGACGGCCCGGGCCCGGTCCCCGGCGGCGATCGAGCCCTGGATCAGCGCGAGCGAACCGGGGGTCAGCAGTGCACCGCCCACGCCCTGGAGGGCCCGCGCGGCCACCAGGACCCCGGCGTTGGGCGCGATCCCGCACAGCAGCGAGGCGCCCGCGAACCACACCACCCCGAGGACGAAGACCCGGCGCCGCCCGAAGCGGTCCCCGAGCGCTCCGCCGACCAGGATCAGCCCGGCCAGGGTGAGCATGTACGCGTTGACCGTCCACTGGAGAACGGCCAGGTCGGCGCCCAGATCCACCCCGATGGTGGGGAGGGCGACGTTGACGACGGTCGAGTCCAGCAGGGCCATCGTCGACCCGAGCACGGTGGCCAGCACGATCCAGCGGCCCCGGGCGGACGCGAGCGGCACACCGGGCCCGGCCGGAAGGCGCTCTTGCGTACCCGACGCTGGATCGCTCATGTCTTCAGGCTGGCCCGCCAGGGCCGCGATGGCCACCCCAGGCGCGCAGCATACGGCTCATTAGGCCCTCTTGTAATGTTCATGACCCCTCCTTCACCATGACCGCGCACGTCGCGCACGCCCTTCCCGCACAACCTGCACACGGCGTCCGAGGAGGACCACACGTGGCCCAACGCAACAGGCGACGATCATTACGCGCGGCGCTCGCCGCTCTCACCACGGCCCTGCTCCTGCCGATGGGCGCGGGCGTGGCGGCGGCCGCGCCGGAACCCGGCCCCACCCCCGGAGCGGCCGAGCGCAAGATCGAGCCGAAACTCCGCACCCAGCTCGACGACGCGGGCAAAGCCGTCTTCTGGGTCTACCTCGACAGCGCCGCCGACCTCACGGCGGCGGGGCGGCAGAAGACCCGCGCAGCCAAAGCTGAAACGGTTCTGCACGCCAAGCAGGAACACGCCGCGCGCAGCCAGGCCGAGGTGATCAAGGCCCTGGACGGCGCCAAGGCCGAGTACACCTCGTACTGGATCGTGAACGCCGTCCGCGTCGTCGGCAGCCAGAAACTCGCCGGCACCCTCGCACAGCGCCCCGAGGTCTCCCGGATCGACGCCGACGACAAGGTCACCCTCCCCAAGCCCGCAGAGGGCCAACGGGAGAAGGCCGCCGCCGACGCCGTCGAGTGGAACATCGACCGCATCAAGGCCCCGCAGGTCTGGGACCAGCTCGGCGTGCGCGGCGAGGGCATCGTCGTCGCCAACATCGACAGCGGCGTCGACTACACGCACCCGGCCGTGAACGGCCAGTACCGCGGCAAGAACGCCGACGGCTCGTACGACCACAACTACAACTGGTTCGATCCGGCCGGCGTCTGCCCCACCGCGGCCCCCTGCGACAACAACGACCACGGCACCCACACCATGGGCACCATGGTCGGCGACGACGGCGGCGCCAACAAGATCGGCGTGGCCCCCGGGGCCAAGTGGATCGCCGCCAAGGGCTGCGAGACCAACTCCTGCTCCGAGGCCTCCCTCCTCGCCGCCGGCCAGTGGATCGTCGCCCCGACCGACCTCAGCGGCCACAACCCGCGCCCCGACCTCGCCCCGCACGTCGTCAACAACTCCTGGGGCAGTGCGACGCACGACGACTGGTACCAGCAGATCGTCGACGCCTGGCGCGCCGCCGGCATCTTCCCCGCCTTCTCCAACGGGAACTCCGGCCCCGGCTGCGCCACCAGCGGTTCGCCCGGCGACTACGCGAGCTCCTACAGCTCCGGCGCCTTCGACATCAACGGCGCGATCGCGCCGTTCTCCTCGCGCGGCGCGGGCCCCGGCGGGATCGTCAAGCCCAACATCGCGGCCCCCGGCGTGAACGTCCGCTCCTCCGTCCCCGGCGGCGGGTACGAGGCCTTCTCCGGCACCTCCATGGCCTCACCGCACACCGCGGCCACCGTGGCCCTGCTCTGGTCCGCCGCTCCCGCCCTCGAAGGCGACGTCGCGCAGACGGAGCAGCTGCTGAACGGCACCGCCCAGGACACCGACAACGGCCAGTGCGGCGGCAACGCCGCCGACAACAACGTGTTCGGCGAGGGCAAGCTCGACGCGTTCGCCGCCGTCTCGGGCGCCCCGCGCGGCGCCATCGGCGCCGTCTCCGGCACCGTCCGCTCCGCCGGCACCCCGGTCGCGGGCGCCAAGGTCACCGCCGCCGGCCCGATCGGCCGTACGACGACCACCGCGGCCGACGGCACCTACACCTTCCGCTCCCTTTCGGTCGGCGACTACACGCTCACCGTCTCCAAGTTCGGCTACGGCCAGCAGACCTCGACGGCGACGGTGACCGAGAACGCCACCGCCACCGGCGACTTCACCCTCACCCAGGCCCCCTCCGGCAAGCTCACCGGCACGGTCACCTCGGCCGCCGGTCCCGCCGCGGGCGCCATCGTCACCGTCACGGACACCCCGGTGACCGCGACCGCCGACGAGCAGGGCCGCTTCGAGGTCACCCTGCCGCACGGCACGTACGAGGTACGGGCCGCGCACTCCTCCCGCTGCCTCACCGGCGGCAGCGCCCAGACCACCGTCGCGGGCGACACGACGGTCGCGGTCTCGCTGCCCGAGCGCACCGACGGCTACGGCTACGGCTGCTCCACCCCGGGCGGCCGCCCGTACGCGGCCGGGGACCGGCAGCTCGCGCTGACCGGCGACAACACCACCGAGCGCGTCGACCTGCCGTTCCCGGTCCCGCTGTACGGAAAGACGTACGGCCAGGCCTGGATCGGGACGAACGGCACGGTCAGCTTCGGCGGCAACAACACCGGTGACATCAACGGGGACCTCCCCAGCACGGCCACGCCGAACGCGGCGCTCTACCCGTTCTGGGACGACCTGGTCGTCGGCGCGGCCGGCAGCGGCTCGGGCGTCTTCACCGGCGTCACCGGCACCGCTCCGCACCGGACGTACGTGATCGAGTGGCGCGAGGTGTCCCACTGGTCGGCGCAGACCGACAAGTTCTCGTTCTCGGCGGCGATCGGCGAGGACGGCACCGTCGTGTACACGTACAAGGGGACGGGCGGCACCGGCATCAAGGGCGGCTCCACGGCCACGGTCGGCGTGGAGAACGCGACGGGCACCGACGCCTTCAGGTACTCCTTCAACCAGGCCGTCATCACCGACGGGCTCGCCATCGCCTTCAAGACCACCAAGAGCGGCGTGGTCGCGGGCCGGGTGCTCGACGCGAACGACGGCAAGGGCGTCGCGGGGGCCACGGTGACCGTCGGCACCGGCGCCGACGCCGTCACGGCGACCACCGCGGCGGACGGCGGCTACCTCCTGCAAGCCCGCTCCGGCAAGAACACCGTCACCATCCTGGCCGACTGGTACACGGGGGTGACCAACGCGCTCACCGTGGAGCAGGGCGGCGTCACCGCCCTGAACGAGTCCCTGCGCACGGCGCGGGTCACCGCGTCCCAGCCCGCCCTGGAGCTCGTCCTCCCGGCGGGCCAGAAGCGCACCCGCACCCTGGAACTCACCAACTCGGGCACACTCGACTCGCAGTTCACCGTGGCCGAGGACGCGGCCTGGCTGACGGCCACCCCCGACACCGGGAACCTGGCGATCGGTGGCAAGGCCACCGTGAACCTGGCCGTCGACACCACGGGTCTGGCCGCCGGCTCCGTCCTCACGGCGAACCTGCGGATCAGCTCGGTGAGCGGCCGCAGCCCGGTCCTCACGGTCCCGGTCAAGGTCGTGGTCCCGCGCTACCAGGTGGCCCTGGACGCGGGCTCCGACTCCGCGGCCACGGACACGCTCGGGGACAGCTGGTCCCCGGACCGCAAGTACACGGCCGGCTCGTACGGCTACCAGGGCAGCTCCTCGACGCACTCCACCGGGCGCACGATCGCGGGCACGGCCGATCAGAAGCTGTTCCGCAACGCCCGTGAGGGCATGTACGAGTACCGCTTCGACAACGTCCCGAACGGCACGTACACCGTGGAGCTCGGCTTCGCGGAGCTGTCCTCGACGAAGCCGAACAAGCGGGTCTTCGACGTGATGGCCGAGGGCACGCAGGTACTGCCCTCGCTGGACATCGCGCTGGAGGCCGGCCCGTACACGGCCCTGACCCGGACGTACACGGTCACGGTCACGGACGGCGTGCTCAACGTCCGCTTCGTCGCGCACGGCGGGTACGGCAAGCCGCTGCTGAACTCCCTCCGCGTGACGGACCGCCCCGACAAGGGCTGACGGGCACCGGCGGACAGCGGGGGCGGGCCGCCGAAGGGCGGCCCGCCCCTCCCGGTGCCATTCGGGTGGCCGCAAGCGCATACGCGCCGGCTCCGGGCGCCGCGCCCGCGCGCCCGCCCACCCGATGGCTAGCGTGGGGCCCATGACGCTCCAAAGCGACCGGACCGACGTGCCCGAAGTGCCCGGCGCGGCCGAGGCGGCCGACCGGATCCGAGGCGTGCTGCGGGCCGCGGACCCCGAGGCGACATGGGCCGTCGGGGGGCCCGAGGGGCGGTACGCCGGGTCGGCGGACGGGGACCCGGTCCGCGACGTCGGCGGGCTGATGCCCGTGCTCGCCCTGTGGCCCGTGATCGGGAGCCTCGTCGCCGAAGAGGCCCTGCGGCTGCACACGCCCCTCACGGCCTACGGGGTCGAAGCCGCCGCGGGGACCACCGCACACCACCTCCTGAGCCACTCCACCGGCCCCACGGCCCACACCGCACTCACCCGCCTCGCCGAGCACCTCACCGGCAGCCCCCTCGCCGAGCTCGCCGCCACCCGGATCTGGCACCCCCTCGGCATGACCGCCACCGGCTTCGCCGACGGCACCCTGCACGCGCCCCCGGCCGACCTCGTCCGCTTCCTGAGCCACCTCCTCTCCCCGGCGGAGCACCCGCTCACCCGCGCGTGGATCACCGAGTCCCTCCGCATCCGCACCGGCGAACTGACCCCGGCCCGCGGCCTCCTCTGGCACCCGGCCCCGCACGGCACCTGGTCCTACGGCGACGCCCCGGCGCTCTGGCTCTCCCCCCGCCTCCACCGCTGGGCGCTCCTCCTCCCCACCCACCCCCCGGGCCCCCTCCGCACAACCTTCCGCGAAGCGGCCTTCGCACCAACTCCCTAGCGGCCGGGGCCCGCGTTCCGGATCCCCCGGGTAGTGCTCGGGGCGCGGGGGTGGCTTGGGGGACGTACGGTGAGGGCGATGTCACCGACCGTTGGTTTCCGGCCGCGCGCGGAGGTACCCGGATGCGCACGCTTCACGAGGCCGCCGCCCTGGACGTCCTGCCGGAGGACCTCGCCCCGGCGGCCGGATCGCAGGGAGGTGGTGCGGCCATGACCGGTCCCGGTACGACCCAGTCCGCCGTCTCGCGCGGGCAGCAGGCACGGGCCGGCCGCGGCGGGGCCGTCCGGTTCGCGGCCGGCCGGGCCCTTCCGCTCCTGGTCCGCGGCCGCGGCTCCGGCGGCGCCCGTCCCGCCTTCTCCGCCGAGACCCTGCGCGCCCTGCGGGCCCGCCACGGCGGAGCCCCCGTACTCGTGCGCGGGCTCTCCGGAGCCGTACTCGTCCTGCTCGACCCGCAGGAACTCCCGCAGTTCTACGAAGCGGAACCCGCCGCCGTCCTGTCGCCCGGCCCCGGCGGAATCCGCTCCTGCGCCGCCGTCCGCGCCGTCATCGCCGAAGAGGCCCGGCACCTGACCGCCGCCGCCACCCTCGACCTGGCCCGCGCCCGGCACACCGTGGCCCGCGCCGCCCGCCGCATCGTGCTCGGAGACGGCGCGGCCGCGGGAGACGAGCCGCTGCCCGGCCTGCTCGGCCGGCTCCGCCGCCGCGGCCGCGAGCGCGCCGCGGAAGCCGACGGGCACACCCTGCTCGGCCGCTCCGCCGCCTACGCCGACCGCGAGGAACAGACCCTGCGGGCCATGGACGGCATCCCCGCCACGGTGCTGCGCACCCTGCTCCTGCTCGGCACCCACTCCGCCGAGCAGGACGCCGCGGCCGCCGAGGCCGCCGGCCGCGGCGCCCCCGAGGAACTGCCCCGGCTGCGGGCCTGCGTACGGGAATGCCTGCGCCTGTACCCGGCGGTGCCGGACCTGATCCGCGTCACCCGTACCGTGAGCGAGTGGCGGGGCGTACGCCACCCCGCCGGCACCACCGTCCTGTTGCCCGCCCACTTCCACCAGCGCGACCCGGAGCACGTGCCCGCCGCGCACGTGTTCGTACCGGGCCGCTGGAAGACCCCCGGCGCGGACGAGGACCTCCGGATGGCCCCGTTCGGCCATGGCCCGGGCCGCTGCCCGGGTGACCGGCTGGGTCTGCTGATCACCACCGCGCTGTGCGCCGAAGTCCTGCGCCGCCGCCGGATCACGGCCACCCGGCCGGTACTCGACCCGCCCGGACCGCTGCCCCTGGCACTGGACCCGCGCGGCATCCGGCTCACCCTCACCCGCCGCTGACCGACGCCACCCGCCGCCGACACCCGTCGCCGACGCCCCCTGCCCACCGACATCCCGCGAGGATTCCATGTCCGACGCCGCGACCTCCGCGCCCACCGACCCGGACGCCGAGCTGCTCGACGCCCTGTGCCGCGAGCTCGCGGAGGCCGCCGACGCCGTCGGCGAAGCCGCCCGGCACGCCTCCGAACTGGCCCTCGGCGCCCGGCTCCCGGCCGCCGCCCTGGGCCGCCGCCGCGCCCGCTCCCGGCACGGCTGGCGCACCCTGCTGCGCACCCTCACCGACCCGGCGGGCCTGGGCTGGGCGCCGCGCGGCAAGGGCGTGGCGCGGGCCGGCTGGTTCGCCGGGATCCTCACCGGCCGCGAGAGCCTCGCCGTCAGCCTCGCCGTCTGCGGGCTCAAGGCCCGTATCCGGGCGGCGAGCGCGGACCGGCCCGACCTGCTGGACGACCCCGACTGCGCGGCGATCCTCCGGGCCGTGGACGAGGACCGGCAGGCGGCGGCCGTCCGGGTGTTCCGCCGGCTCATGCGGGACCGGGGCGCCGAGCGGGCGTTCGCGCTGCTGTCCCCGTCCTTCGCCGACCTGTTCGCCTGGAACGCCCTGACCGACGCGAACCCCTTCAACGACCACGCCGGCTGGCAAGTGGCCACCGGCCGGGCCGTGCCCGCGCAGCCACTGCTCGGACTGGGCGCAGCCGTCCGGGCGTTCTTCGACCGGGACCGGGACCGCAACCGGGACCGCATCCGGGATCAGAGCCGGGATCAGAGCCGGGATCAGAGCCGGGATCAGGGCCCGCACCTCAACCGAGACCGGAGCCGGGATCAGGGGCAACGCCCCGCCCCGACCGCCCCGCACCGAGGCTGCGTCCACACCATCGGCCTCCTCGGCACCGGCGGCATCCTCCTCGTCCAGCCCTGGCGCAGCCGGTGAGCCCCGCCACCCGGCTCCGGCCCGGCCCGCCGGACCCGGCCGACGGCCTGCGCGGCCACTCCGCCGCCCTGCGCGCCCACGCGCTCCGGCTGCACGCGGCAGCCGAAGCGCTGGACTGGCAGGGCCCGCAGGCCGACGCGTTCCGCGCCGAGGTCGCCGCCCTGGCCGACCGCTGCGCCACCGCCGCGAACGGTCTCGCCGTGGCGGCCGCGCAGCTGGAGGACGGCCGCTGAGGCCGGGGGCGCGCCGGTTCCCGGCGCGCCGGATCACCACCTCCCGTAGTCCTCGACCAGATCGGCGATGAGCGCGCGCAGGGCGCCGACGCGGTGCCGGTCGTCGGCCTGGTCGCGCAGGGCCTCGTCCAGTGCCCGCAGCCGGTCCAGGGCGGCCGGGACCCGGTCGCGCACCTCGTCCAGCAGCCGTGTGGTGACCAGGTCCATGCACGCGGTGAACAGGTGCCGGGTGGCGCGGGCCGGAGGAGCCGGGTCGGGATCGGTGAAGGCGACGGTCAGGTACCGCACGGGGTCGGTCAGGCTCCAGCCGGCGACGGCGCCGTGCTGGACCAGGAGCGCCACGTCGGGGGCGATGCCGATACGGGCCTCCAGCGGTTCGTCGAGAACGTCGAGGTCGCGCAGACAGGTCAGTACGGAGTCCCCGGGGCCGCGGCACAGGTCCGAGGTCACCTCCAGGCGGAAGTCCCGCGGCTCGTCGGCCCGGAGTCCGCCCGGGCGGACGAGGGGCGCGGCGGGAACGCGGGCCGAGTCCTCGGCGGCGGCGACCCAGGCGGGCACCCGGAACTCGGCACCGACCAGCTCCAGGCCGGCCGGATCGAAGCGGAGTTCGTCGGGGGTGTCCCACACGTGGTCCTGGCTGCCGAAGGTGTCCAGCAGGAACCGCTCGCGCTCCTGCACGTCCGCGTACGTCGCGATGGACACGGTGAAGTCCCGGAAGACGAAGCGCGGCGCGATGCCCAGGGGTTCGCCCGTCACTGTCGCGGTCCAGCCGTCGTCGAGGGTGAGTCTCATGGGAAGTGCCGCCTCATCGGATCTGTACGGCCGGAGCCATATAGCCTTGCTTGGCCGGAATCCTGCCCTCCACGACGTCTTCGTGGGTAATCGGATTGCCGCGGTCGGTGGGCAGGCCGCCCGTGGCCTTCGCCCCGGACTCGCCGAGGACGCCTGACGGACCGTACGCAGTGATGGCGTTGCCCGCTCCCGGCGGACCACCCGTCGTCACCACGACGTCCTCACCCTGCCTGAAGATCAGGTTTCCGCTGTTCGCCGTCGAGTGGTACACCGCGTCGGGGTTCTTGAGGATCTCGAGGACCCGTTCGTCGGTGAAGCCGTGCCGGGTGTCACCGTGGTAGTTGCCGGCCTTCTTGATCTTCCCGTCCTGCGCCCTCTCGATGACCTCGTCCATGGCCTTGAGGGCGTCCTCCCTGGCCTTGGCCGCCTTCTCCTCCTTCGTGTACTTGGGCATCAGGCCCAGCGGGTCGCACCAGCCGTGCGGGTTGTCCACGTACGCGAGGGGGTTCGGGGCGGGGGCCAGGCCGAGGGGGTCCGGGGAGGTGTAGCGGCCGGATTCCGGGTCGTAGTGGCGGAAGAGGTTGTAGTGGAGGCCGGTCTCCGGGTCGTAGTACTGGCCGGGGAAACGGAGCGGGGTGTAGGCGCTGCTGTCGCGGGCCCAGGCGGTGGTGCCCCAGAGCGTGGCCCGGGCCCGCCAGGCGATGTCACCGGCCTCGTCGATGAGTTCGGTGGGAGTGCCGACGAGGTCGGTGGCGATCGCGAAGAAGCGGCGGTCGATCTCCTCCTGGTGCGTGTCGGGCGTGAGGATGCGCTCGGTCTGGGCCAGGGGGACGTCCAAGCGGTGGTCCCAGGTGAGGGCGACCGTGTGCGGGAGGTCCGGCTGGTGGCTGGTCTGTTCGCACAGGGTCAGGCCGTCCCAGGTGAACCTGACCTCCTCGACCACGGTCTCGCCGTCGGCTGCCAGGCGCTGCTTGGCGCTGCGGCGGCCGAGCGGGTCGTAGCGGTAGGTCCACCGCGTTCCGTCGGGGGTGGTGACGCGGGTGAGGCGGTTCTCGGTGTCCCAGGCGTAGTGCCAGGTATCGGGTTTGCGTGAGAGCCGGGTCTTCTGGCGCAGGACGATCCGGCCGAGGGCGTCGTGTTCGAACCGGACGCCGCCGGCGCGGGTGAGGGAGGTTCCGCTGTAGGTGCGGGACCCGGTGGCCTCGCCGCCGGGGTGGCCGGACGGCCAGGAGGCCGAGGTCTGGTTGCCGGCGTCGTCGTAGGCGTAGCGCTCCGTCCAGCCCCGGGCGTGGACGGCGGTGACCCGGCCGGCCCGGTCGAGGTCGAAGGTGCGGGTGCCCGACAGCCGGTCCGCGACGGAGGTGAGGTGGCCGTCGGCCCGGTAGGTGTAGGCGCGGCTGTTGGCCGCGTTCCCTCCGGCCGCGACGTGCTGCTCGGAAAGCCGTCCGGCTTCGTCCCATGCGGAGGTCATGGTGACCGTGTCGCCGAAGACGCGGGAGAGCTCCCTGCCGGCGGCGTCGTGGGTGAAGTCCACGCGGTGGCGGCCCGTGGTCAGGCGGTTCGGCGCTCCGTCGGCGCCGTAGGCGTAGGTGGTGACGTGGCCGGTGGGGGTGGTACGGCGGGTGCGGCGGCCGAGGACGTCGTAGGCGTAGGTGAGGGGACGGCCGTCCACCAGCTCGGTCTTCACCTTGCCTCGGCGGTCGTACTGGTAGCGGAGCTCACCGTCGGGTCCGGCCGCCTCCAGCAGGCGTCCGGCCGTGTCGTAGGCATAGGTGGTCACCCGGCCGTCGACGTCCTTGGAGACCGCCCGGCCGAGCAGGTCGCGTTCGAACGAGATGGTTCCGCCGAGCGCGTCGACGCGGGCGGTGAGCCGGCCCGCGGCGTCGAGCCGGTAGGTGAGGGTGCGGCCGTCGAAGTCGGTCTCGGAGACGATGTTGTCGGCGGCGTCGTAGGTGTACGTCCAGGTCAGCCCGTGCGGATTGGTGACACGGGTGAGGCGCAGCGAGGAGTCGTGCTCGAACTCGTAGCGTGCGCCGTCGGGTCCGGTGCGGGCGACCGGCAGGTCGCAGTGGGTGTACTCGAAGCGCGTGACCCCGCCGGACGCGTCCGTGCGGGCAAGCAGGTTGCCCTCGCCGTCGTACGTCCACGACTCGGTGGCTCCGTCGGGGCCGGTGCGGCGGGCGAGCCGCCCGTCGGCGTCCCACTCCAGGCGGGTGACGCCGCCCACCGGATCGGTGATGCGGACCGGCCTGCCGAGGGCGTCCCGCTCCGTACGGGTCACGGCGCCGGCGGGGTCGGTCACCTCCACGGGAAGCCCCGCCGCGTCGCACACCACTTCGGTCGTGGCCCCGGCGGCGTCGGTGAGCGACGTGAGGCGGGCCGCCTCGTCGTAGGTGTAGCGGGTGGTCGCGCCGGCCTGATCGGTGACCGCCGTGCGGTTGCCGCGTTCGTCGAACTCGTGCAGCACGCGTGCGCCGTCCGGTCCGACGACTTCCACCGGCAGGCCGAACCGGCCGCGCACGGTGTGCAGTTCGCTGCCGTCGGGCCGGACCGCGCGGACGACCCGGCCCTCCTCGTCGTACGAGAAGAGCGTGGTGAGACCCAGTGGATCGGTGCGGGACAGCAGGTTGCCGCGCGGGTCGTAGGTGAAGCGGGTGGTGTGGCCGAGCGGGTCGGTGATCGCCAGGAGTTTACAGCCGGGGCCGAACAGGTGGCGGGTCGCGTGACCGTCGGGGGTGGTCAGGGTGGTGGTGTGCCGGCCCGTCCGCGGGTCCGGCTCGGTGTACGCGAGGGTGATCTGGATGTGGCCGGCCTCGCCGCCCTCCGCCACGACGCGGTCACGGTCGTCGTAGACGTAGTCGTAGCGGCTGCCGTTGGAGTCGATCCAGGCGATGACGCGCCGGCGGTCGTCGTAGACGTAGGAGGTGGTGGCGCCCGACGGCTTGATGACCGCGGTGAGGTTGTCTTCCTCGTAGCCGTATTCCATCAAGGGCAGGTCCGCGCCGCCGCCGCCCGCGCCGGCCAGGGACAGGGCGGTGATCAGGCCGTCCGCGGTGGTGACGTTCACCTGATGGCCGGCCGAGTGCACCAAGGCCAGCGGCAGGCCGTCCTCCTCGCGGTCGACCGTGATGGTGTGGCCGTTGCGTTCGGTGATGGCCGAAAGCCAGGCCTCGCCGTCGCCGCCCGGCTCGCTGCCAGCCGGGGCGGTGAAGTGGAAGACAAGACCGCTGTCGGGGTCGGTGACCGTGTAGTCGCCGTCCCCGTCGCGTGCCAGCAGGGTGCGGGCCCGGCCCTTGTGCGGCCGGGTGGGTACGCCGGGCGCCGGGTGCGGATACGCGATCAGGAGGCCTTCGGCGGTGACGTGGATGACCCCCGCCTCGTCGATCTCCAGTCGGTCGTCGGCCGTGGACGTCCAGGCCGGTCCGAGGAAGCGCCCGACCGGGCAGCCGGATTCGGTACGGCGCGTGAAGACCAGGGGCAGGATGCCGGGGAGTTCGACGTCGGTCTGGGGCAGGTACATCCGGCCCGTGGCGAGGTCCACCGGGTCGCCGCCGCCGTCACGGTCCCCGTCCGGCGTGTTGTGGGTGCCGTCCGGGGCCTCCTCCACCCGCTCGCGCACCTTGGGACCCTTGAGGTCGTCGAGGTGCCGGGCGGCGGAGCCGACCTTCTTCAGCGAGCCGAGGCCCTTGGAGCCGATGAGTTCGGGGAGGAGCTTGCCGATGCCCTCGGAAGGGTCCTTCATGAACTCGTCGAGCATCTGCTTGCCCGCGCCCCACGGGTCGTTGGCCATGGTGACCAGGCCCGCCGCCGTCGAGTTCAGGCTGGTGAGGTACTCGGCGGGGTGGGTGAGGTTGTAGGGGTCCAGTGGGTTGAGCGCGCGGGCGAAGTTGGCGATGCCCGCCGTGCCCTTGACCACGCCGCCGAGCAGGTGGGTGGTGGCGAGGTCCAGGTAGTCGAGGCCGTCGCCGAGCTGCTCGGTGTACGAGGGCTTCGGCGGGGCGGCGTCCCGGGCTGCCTTGATGGCGGTGCGGAGGTTCTCGGCGACCTCGTTGCGCTGCTTGCGGGCGTCGTCGAGCTTGTCCTGCGCGGCCGTGGCCATCGCCTTGCCCGGGTCGTCGTAGTCGCGCCCCGGGCGGGGCGGCAGGGGTTCCTTCTTCGCGTCGTAGGCGTCGTTGTATTCCTTGACGAGCTTGTTGTGGGCGGTACGGGCGTCCTCGGAGGCCTTCTTCGCCTTGTTGTAGTCCTCCAGGGCCTCCTTGGCCTTGCCCTGCGCCCACTCAACGGTTTCGGCGAAGCGGCCCATGGTGTCGGCGGCCTTCTCGAAGGCCGAGGCGGCATTGAACCAGCGCGCCGGCTCCTTCGCGACGGAATCGCGGAACGCGCCGGCGGTCTCGCCCTTGAGCCCGTCGGGCCTGGTCAGGCTCTTCAGGCCGTTGCCGACGGATTCGAAGGCCTTCCTGAAGTCGTTCAGGTGGGCGACCTGTTCGCGGATCTTCGAAGGGCTGCCGTAGACCAGCTTCTTCGGGTCGTCGGTCTGGCCGAGTTCGAGTTCCTCCACGTCCGCGCCGAGCCGGTTGGCGGCCGAGCGGCTCTTCTCCCGGATCCAGTCGCCCGCGTCGTCGAGGCCGACCTCCTCCGCCAGGTCGGCCGTCTTGTCGCCGGCCCACTCGATGGCGTCGCCGACCCCCTCGGCGGCGTCCTCGGCGAGATCCTCGACGGAGTCGGGTATGTAGTCGCGCCAGCCCATCAGTTGTCGCCCCCGTTGCCCTTCGCCTGGTCCAGCAGGTCCTTCAACGACCCGATCTTGCCGGTGGAGGTCACCGTGTCCTTGGTGTCCGACCAGGTCTGCTTGATGTCCTGCGCGCCCTTCTCGAAGGACTCGGCGCTGTAGTCCGGCTTGTAGACGTCCGCGCTGAAGATGTCGCCCCAGGACTTCTGCTCGATCTCGTCCTCACTGGCGTGAGGGTTGCCGTACGTGGCGTTCGCGGCCACCTTGAACGCGCCCTGGATGTACTGGTCCTCCTCCCACATCGTCCCCGCGGCGATGCCGAGGTTCGCGGCCAGGGTGGAGGCGTCCTGGATCAGGGCGCGCACCCCCCACTCCCAGCGCTCGCAGAAGTCCTCGAAGTCCGTGGCCAGTCCCGCGTGCCCGGTCTCCATACCCGTCATCGACAGGTTCTCGAAACCCGCCCCCTGCGAGGCCCCGGCCGCATCGCCGGACTCCCGCAACTCCGCTATCGCCGCCCGCAGACCGACTTGGATGGACGCGACCGCCGCCGGCGAGACCTCCAGATCCCCGTCGCCCGCCATCAGGCCACCGCCCCTTCGGGGGCGACGTCGACGGCGCAGGCGTCGGGAACGATCCCGGCCACCGGCGGGAACAGCATCGAACCGTCCCGGTCGGCCACGTTCACCGCCACTCCGGCCGGCCCGTCGACCTGTGGAACGACCGCGTCGACCAACCGCGCGCCGAGAACTGCCAGGTACGGCCACTCCCGGCCGTCCTCGCCACGGGCCCCGGCGAACCGGAACAACGACTCCTCGTCGGTGAACGCGTAGAACCAGCGGATCCCGCCCGAAAGGGCCGACATCAGACCACCGGAGGCGTCACCGGTGCCCGTTCCCGCTCCGGTGGCGCCGGTGACCGGAACGAGCAGGACCGTGCGGCGGAACGAGCCGACCAGCCGCCCCGGATCCCCCCGGCCCTCCCGGTAGTCGGATATCTCCTCGGTCAGTCCCATGGTGGTGCGCCCCCTCCGCGTGATCCATGTACGAGGAGCGAAATAGTAACTTGATCGCCAAATGGCCCAAAGCGGCGAGGCGGCACGCGCGCGCCCGACCCCGGCCACGGGCCCGCCCCCCGCTGCTTGTTCCCCTGGATGCCCCGCCGGCGCTCTACAGGACTAGCGAGAGCAGAAGGACGAAGCCCAGGCCGACCACCGAGATGATCGTCTCCATCACCGACCAGGTCTTGACCGTCTGCCCGACCGTCATCCCGAAGTACTCCTTGACCAGCCAGAACCCGGCGTCGTTGACGTGGCTGAAGAACAGCGAGCCCGATCCGATCGCCAGCACCAGCAGTGCCGTCTCCGTGGTCGACATGCCCGCGGCGAGCGGAGCCACCAGCCCCGCCGCCGAGATGGTGGCGACCGTCGCCGAGCCCGTGGCGAGCCGAATGGCCACGGCGATCAGCCAGGCCAGCAGCAGGGCCGGGATCGACCAGCCCTTCGACAGGTCCAGGATCATCCGGCCGACGCCCGCGTCGATCAGGGTCTGCTTGAAGCCGCCGCCCGCGCCCACGATGAGCAGGATGCCCGCGATCGGGGCCAGCGACTTCTCCACCGTCGTCGAGAGCCGTTCCTTCGTGAACCCGGCCGCCCGGCCGAGGGTGAACATGCCCACCAGCACTGCCGCGAGCAGCGCGATCAGCGGGGAGCCCGCGACGTCCGTGATCCGCTGCAGGCTGTTCTTCGGATCGTCGACAACGATGTCAACAAGTGCCTTGACCAGCATCAGCGCCACCGGCAGCAGCACGGTGAAGACCGTCGCGCCGAACCGGGGACGGTGTGCCGGCTCCGCCGAGGGCCGCTGCGGGACCATCTGCTCGGGCGCCGGGACGTCCACCCAGCGGGCCGCGTACCGGGAGAACAGCGGACCGGCGATGATCACGGTCGGGATCGCGACCACCACGCCGAGCGCGAGCGTCACGCCGAGGTTCGCGTGCAGCGCGTCGATGGCCACGAGCGGGCCGGGGTGCGGCGGGATCAGCCCGTGCATCACGGACAGGCCGGCCAGCGCCGGGATGCCGATCCGCATCAGCGAGTAGTTGCCGCGCTTGGCCACCAGCAGTACCACCGGGATCAGCAGCACGATGCCGACCTCGAAGAAGAGCGGCAGCCCGATCACCGAGGCGATCAGCACCATGGCCCAGGGCATCGCCCGGCCCTTGGCCTTGGCGAGGATGGTGTCGACGATCTCGTCCGCGCCGCCCGAGTCCGCGAGCAGCCGGCCGAGGATCGCGCCGAGCGCGATCAGTACGCCGACCCCCGCGACCGTGGCGCCGAGCCCGGCCGTGAAACTCACGATGGCCTTGTCCAGCGGGGCGCCCGCGAACACCCCGAGGGCGAGCGAGCCGATGGTCAGCGCCAGGAAGGCGTGCAACTTGAGGCGGGTGATGAGCAGGACGATGACGGCGATGCCCGCGAGGACGGCCACGCCCAGTTGGGCGTTCCCGGCCGAGGTGATCGGGGCGGGCGCGGCCGCTGCCAGTATCTCGACGCTGAGACCTGTCATAGGGGGGTTCCTTGGCTTTCTCGGGAGGGAGCGGCGTCCGGGCAGCCGCCTGGCAGCGCGGACAGCGCGGCCAGGGCCCGTTCGGTGATCTCCTCGGGTGATCCGGACACGTCGACGACGACGCCGAGTTCGTCCTGCCGCAGCGGCTCCAGCGTGGCGAACTGCGAGTCCAGCAGCACGGCCGGCATGAAGTGGCCCGTACGAGCCGCCATGCGCCGCTCGATCAGCGGGCGTTCGCCGGTCAGGTGCACGAACACCGCGTCGGGCGCGGCGCCGCGCAGCCGGTCGCGGTACGCGCGCTTGAGCGCCGACGAGGCCACCACCGCGCCCTGCCCGGCCGGCCGGGCGCCGATCCACGCGCCGATGGCGTCGAGCCAGGGCCGCCGGTCGGCGTCGTCCAGCGGAATGCCGGCGGACATCTTGGCGACGTTGGCCGCCGGGTGGAAGGCGTCGCCCTCCACGTACGGGAGGCCGAGCGCGTCCGCGAGCAGCTTGCCCACGGTCGTCTTGCCCGTGCCGGCCACGCCCATCACCACCAGCACGCGCTGGGTGCCGCTCACTTCGTACCTCGCTGTCTTCGTCGACCTCGGTGTGCGCCCTCACTGAAACCCATTAAGTAGTACTTATTCAAGAGTCTGGCGGCACACATCACATCTTTTGTCGATCGAGGGGCCGCCGTACGCTTACGCCATGACGACCGAAGGCCAGGGACTCCACTCCCACGTGCTGGACACCCTGGGCCTCGCGATCACCGCGGGCGAGCACCCGCCGGGCAGCGTCCTGCGCACCGACGAGATCGCGGAGCGCTTCGACGCCTCGCGCACCGTGGTCCGCGAGGTCGTCCGCGTCCTGGAGTCCATGCAACTGGTCGAGTCCCGCCGCCGGGTCGGCGTCACCGTGCGCCCCGCCGAGGAGTGGAACGTCTACGACCCGCGGGTCATCCGCTGGCGCCTCGCCGGCGCCGACCGCCCCCGCCAGCTGCGCTCCCTGACCGTGCTGCGCTCCGCGATCGAGCCGGTCGCGGCCGGCCTCGCCGCCACCCGGGCCACCCCCGGCCAGTGCGCCGCGCTCACCGAGGCCGCCCTCGGCATGGTCAGCACCTCGCGCGGCCACCAGCTCGACGCGTACCTGCGCCACGACATCGACTTCCACCGGATCGTGCTGAACGCCTCCGGCAACGAGATGTTCGCCCGGCTCGGCGACGTGGTCGCCGAGGTCCTGACCGGCCGCACGCAGCACGCCGTGATGTTCCCCGACCCCGACCCGGCCGCCGTCACCCTCCACGTCCAGGTCGCCGAGGCCGTACGGGAGGGCGACGCGGCCCGCGCCGAGTCCCTGACCCGGCGGATCGCGGTGGGCGCCCTGGAGGAACTCGACGTCCTCGCCCCGGCGCCCACCTCCCCGTGACCGGCCTCTAGGGCGCCCCTACGGCGCGTTCGGGCAGCGCGCTCTCGGGCAGCGCGCAGTCAGGCAACGCGCGCTTTCGGGCACGGCGCGTCCGAGCAGAGCCAGAGCGCCTTCAGCCACGGCGCGTTCACGACACGTTCCCCACCGGCGCGTTCTCGAAGGCGGCGAAGTAGGCGGCGGCCATGTCCTCTTCGGCGTGGCCCGCGGCCGCGGCGCGGTGCAGGCGGGCCGCCGTGGCCCGGGCCAGGTCGACCGCGACGCCCGCCCCGTCCGCCGCCTCCGCGATCAGACCGGTGTCCTTCTCGGCGCCGTGCACCGTGAAGCTGGGCGCGAAGTCCCGTTCCAGGACCGCCTTCATCTTCGCCTGGAGGTACGGGTTGTCCATCGGGCCGCCGGTCACCGCCTGCGCGAACAGGGCCGGGTCCACCCCCAGCCCCTCCGCCAGCGCGAGGGCCTCGCCGACCGCCGCCGTCAGCGTGATCGCGTACCCGACCGTGGTCAGCTTGAGCCGGGTCGCGGCCCCCGCCCCGGCCCCGGCCCACAGCGTCTTGGCGCCCACCGCGTCGAACACCGGGTCCAGCCGCGGATCCGCCGGCCCGGAAGCCAGTACGACCAGCGTCCCGGCCTCGGCGGGCTGCCGGGTGCCCTGCACCGGGGCGTCCACGAACACCAGGCCGTGCTCGCGGGCGAAGCCGGCCAGTTCGTCGAGCGCGACCACGCCGACCGTGCTCATCTGCGCCCACACCTGCCCCGCGCGCAGCCCCGGCACGGCGGCGGCCATCGCCTGCGCCACGGCCGCGCCGTCCGTCAGCATGGTCAGCACCACATCGGCCCCGGCGACCGCCTCGGCCGGGGTGTCCACGACCACCGCGCCCTCCGCGGCCAGCGGTTCGGCCTTGTCCCGGGTCCGGTTCCACACCCGCAGCCCGAGCCCGGCCCGCAGCAGGTTCCGTGCCATCCCCGAGCCCATGATCCCGGTGCCCAGCAGAGCGACAGTGTTCACGGCGTCACTTCCCTTCCGGATACGTCCAGTCCGTCCAGTCTCGGCGCCGCACCCCGCCCGGCGGGTCATCCCACGCCCGGCGCACCCGGGCGCGGCCCGTCGTGACTCTAGTGCCGTGACCGCACTAGCCCTCGGCCGCCGCCGTGCGCGGGGCCGTCTGCTGGACCGCCCAGCCGTTGCCGTCCGGGTCGGAGAAGTAGACGAACGAGCCCCACGGCATGTCCTGGATCTCCGTCACCTCGATGCCCCGGCCCCGCAGGTCCTCGTACGCCTCCTCGATGTCGGTGACGACGACCTGCATGTTGTCCAGTGACCCCGGGGCCATCCGGGTGAGCCCCTTGCCCAGGGCGATCGAGCAGGCCGACCCCGGCGGGGTCAGCTGCACGAAGCGGATGTCCTCGCTCACGGTGACGTCGTGGTCGGCGTGGAAGCCGACCCGCTCGTAGAAGGCCTTGGCCCGGTCGACGTCGGTGACGGGGACGGCGACCAGTTCCAGCTTGATGTCCATCGGTGCTCCACGTGCTCCACGGTCGGTGCTCGGCGGCGGCCCGCCACGCGCGGGCCCCCCCGGCATCATGCTCCCGCAGCCGGTACGGCGCCGCCCGGAGCGGTGGCGTCCGCCGCCGCGAACTGGGTCCGGTACAGCTCCTCGTACCGCCCGCCCGCCGCCAGCAGCTCCGGGTGCGTACCGCGCTCCACGATCCGCCCGTCCTCGACCACCAGGATCAGGTCGGCCGCCTGCACGGTCGACAGCCGGTGCGCGATCACCACCGCGGTCCGGCCCGCCAGGGCCTCGCCCAGGGCCTCCTGAACCGCCGCCTCCGAGGTGGAGTCCAGGTGCGCCGTCGCCTCGTCCAGGATCACCACCCGCTGCCGGGCCAGCAGCAGCCGCGCGATGGTGAGCCGCTGCCGCTCGCCGCCCGAGAGGCGGTAGCCGCGCTCGCCGACCACCGTGTCCAGGCCGTCCGGCAGCGAGGCGACCAGACCGTCCAGCCGCGAGCGGCGCAGGGCCTCCCAGATCTCCTCCTCGCCCGCCTCCGGCCGGGCCAGCAGCAGGTTGGACCGCACCGACTCGTGGAACAGGTGCCCGTCCTGGGTGACCATGCCGAGCGTCTCCCGGATCGAGTCGGCCGTCAGGTCCCGTACGTCGACCCCGCCCAGGCGCACGGCGCCCGCGTCAACGTCGTACAGCCTCGGCAGCAGCTGCGCGATCGTCGACTTGCCGGCGCCGGACGAGCCGACGAGCGCGACCATCTGCCCGGGCTCGGCGCGGAACGAGACCTCGTGCAGGACCCGCGTACCGCCCCGCGCGTCCAGGACCGCGACCTCCTCCAGCGAGGCGAGCGAGACCTTGTCGGGGGAGGGGTAGCCGAAGGAGACCCGGTCGAACTCCACGGCCACCGGCCCCTCCGGGACCCGGCCGGCGTCCGGCTTCTGGGAGATCAGCGGCTTCAGGTCGAGGATCTCGAAGACCCGCTCGAAGCTCACCAGGGCGCTCATCACCTCGACGCGGGCGCCGGCGAGCGAGGTCAGCGGGGCGTACAACCGGGTCAGCAGCAGGGCGAGGGCGACGACGTTCCCGGCGTCCAGGCTCCCGCGCAGGGCGTAGTACCCGCCGAGCCCGTAGACGAGCGCGAGCGCGAGCGCCGAGACGAGGGTGAGCGCGGTGATGAACGCGGACTGGGCCATCGCCGTACGGATCCCGATGTCCCGTACGCGCGCCGCCCGCGCCGCGAACTCGGCGGACTCGTCGGCGGGCCGCCCGAAGAGCTTGACGAGGGTGGCGCCCGGTGCGGAGAAACGCTCCGTCATCTGCGTTCCCATCGCCGCGTTCAGGGTCGACGCCTCCCGCTGCATGGCGGCCATCCGCGCCCCCATGCGGCGGGCCGGGAGCACGAACACCGGCAGCAGGACGAGGGCCAGCAGGGTGATCCGCCAGGAGATGCTCAGCATCACGGCGAGCGTGAGCAGCAGGGTCACCGAATTGGCGACCACCCCGGAGAGGGTGTTGCTGAACGCCCGCTGGGCGCCGATCACGTCGTTGTTGAGCCGGCTGACCAGCGCGCCGGTGCGGGTCCGGGTGAAGAAGGCGACCGGCATCCGCTGCACGTGGTCGAAGACGGCCGTCCGCAGGTCCAGGATCAGCCCCTCCCCGAGGGTGGCCGACAGCTTGCGGGTGAGCAGCCCGAGCCCCGCCTCCGCCACCGCGATCACGGCGATGAGCAGGGCGAGCCGGGTGACCGTAGTGCTTTCCTTCCCGTCCACGATGGCGGTGACCACCCGGCTGGCGAGCACCGGCGTGGCGACCGCGAGCAGCGCGGTCACCACGCTGAGCAGCAGGAAGAGGGTGAGCCCGCGGCGGTGCGGGCGGGCGAATGCGGCGACCCGGCGCAGGCTCGCCCGGGAGAGCGGGCGCCGGTCCTGCTGGGCGTTCATCGCGCTGTGCAGCGATGTCCAGGCGGTGACTTCCATGTCCATGCGGGGAACGCTAAGACCTCAACCAAACTTGAGGTCAATGGATTGGCCGGATCACTACCGAACCCCCGCTCGCACGAGGGATGTTCAGCATCCTGCGGACTGTCGGCGGCGGGTGCCATCATCGGGGAATGACCCAGGGATCGACGCAGGGATCGACGCAGGAACCAGGGTCCGATCGCTCCGGTCGGACGACCGCCGACACCGCCTTGCACCGCTTCGAGCAACAGGCGCGGGACACCCCGCGGGGCTACGCCGTCATCGCCGGCGCGGACAGCCTCACCTACGGACAACTGGACGTCCGCGCCAACCAGCTGGCGCACCACCTCATGGCCGACGGACTGCCGCCCGGCGCCGTCGTGGCCATCGGGACCGCCCGCCGGACCGAGATCGTCGTCGCCCTCCTGGCCGCCCTCAAGGCAGGCGGGGCCTACGCCGTCATCGACGTCGAGGTCACGCTCACCGGGCAGCGGCAGCTCGCCGCCCTCACCCCGTACGTCCTGCTCACCGACGCCGCGCACCACGCCCGGCTCGACGACGGCAGCGGGCTGCGGGTGGTCCGCCTCGGCGCGGAGGCGGCCGAGATATCGGGCCGGCCCACCGAAGCGCCGCAGCGGCCCGAGCCGGGTGCGACGGCCGCCGTCCTGTTCACCGGGGCGTCGTCCCCGCGCGCCGTGCCCGTCGGCCACGACCGGCTGCTCGCCGCCCACGAGGGCTGGGTCAAGGTCATCCGGCCGGTCCCCGAGGACCGCCACCTGATCACCCACGGCCCGGACCTCACCCCGTTCGCGGCCGGCTGGACCCGGGCCTTGTGCTCGGGCGGCGCCCTCGTCGTGCCCGAGCGCACGCCCTGGACGCCCGAGGGGATCCGCCGGGCGGTCGAGACCGAACGGGTCACCATGGTGCACACCGACCCGGTGGGCGCGACCCGGCTGCTCCTGCGCGCCGCCGCGGCCCCCGCCGGACCCGGCGCGGGATCCGCGGGCGGAGGCGGCGCGCGCGGCCGCCGTGAATCCGACCCGGCCCTGCGGTCGCTGCGCCTGGTCAGCGTCACCGGCGACCGGCTCTTCCTCGACGAGCAGGACGCCCTGCAGTCCAGGCTGCGGACCGGCGCCCGGCTGCTCAACGTGTACGGGATCACCGAGACGGCCGGCACCGGCACCTGGTTCGAACTACCCCAGCTGCCCGGCCCGTTGGACGACCCCGAGCAGCTCTCCCTGATCGGCGCCCCCTTCCCCGGCTGCCGCGCGGACACCCGCGACGGACAGCTCCGCCTCACCCCGCCCGAAGGCGGTGACGCGCTTCCCACCGGCGACCTCGTGGAACTCCGCGCCGACGGGCTGCTGGAGTTCCGCGGCCGGATCCGGGACCGGATCACCACGGCCGACGGCGCGTTCGACCCGCACGCAGTCGAAGCCGTCATCCGGAGCCACCCGGACGTCGGCGCCGCGCTGGTGGCCGAGGTCCCGGAGGGCGCGAGCGGTGCGCGCCGACTGGTCGCCCACGTGGCACCGCCCGCCGACGCGCAGTCCTGGCCCCCGGCCGTCGACCTGCCGGACGGTGGGCAGCTCCGCGAACACCTCGCGGGGAAGCTGCCCCGGGCGCGGATGCCGCAGACCGTGATCCGGCTGCGCACCCTGCCCCGCACCCGCGCGGGCCAGGAGAACCGGGAGGCCCTGCCCCAGCCCGTGCTCACGGCGAAGCCGGGCCGGGGCGGCGCCGCGGGGGGCTCCGGTAAGTACACGGCCGCCGGTGGCGGTACGCCCACCCCGTTCGGGATCGTCGGCTGCGGCATTCCGTTCCTGGTCGGCACCGGCCTGCTCTTCTTCGTCCTCTCGAAGATCTTCTGGCCGGGCTCGACCGACCTGAGCGGTGTGCCCAACCCGTGGGCGTTCCTCTTCTTCGTGCTCTACCTGTTCGAGGGAGCCGCGTTCGCCGCCGGGCTGGTGTTCCTCTTCGGGGGCCGCGCGCTGATGCTGCGCCACGGCTCCGGCCAGAGCTCCCGCTTCACCACGGCCGCGCACCTGGCGGTGGTCTACCTGCTCGTCGCCTGGTGGCCACAGGACAACTTCTACCGGCTCGCGGCCAAGCACGACTGGCCGCTCCAGGCCGCCCTCGTCTACGTCTTCAACATCCCGCTGATGATCGCGGCCGTCGTCATCGCCTTCTACGTCACCCGGAAACCGCCTTCACCGTTCGACTTCGAGGAGGCCGACGCCCCCGGGGGCTCCTCCGACCGCTGATCTCCGGCGAACGCCGCCCCCACGGCGAGCGCCCCCGCCCGTACCAGCGCCTCGGCCGCGTCCAGCACCTCCCCGCTGTGCGCGGCCACCAGCACGCCCAGCCAGGGCGCCGGGTCGAAGGCACCCGTCGGGATCGCGGGCAGGAACACCGCCCCGAGCTCCGCGCAGCCCCGCTCCAGGGTCTCGCACAGCTCGTCGAGCGCGGCCCCGGGCAGCCTGGCCCCCAGCTCCACCCGGTCCGCGATCCGTACGAAGTGCCCGGCGCCGCGCAGCGCGTCGAGCCGGGCCGCCACCATGAAGGCGATCGACGGCCCGGTGAGCCGCAGGTTCGTCTCCGTCGGCGCCAGGCGTCCCGCCCCGTCGGCGACGAAGTCCACGTCGAACCAGCCCCGGTAGCCGGCGGCGGACAGCTCCCGGCCCACCGCCTCCCCGAACGCGAGCAGCGCCTTCTCCGCCCACGCGGGCACCACCCCGGGGCCCACCGTCGCCCCGCGGTACCCGGAGCCGGCCACGTCCATCACCGCGCCGCCCACCTCGTGCACCCGGCCCGCCTCGTCCACGAACCCGTCGTACGTCAGATCCCGCGGCTCGTCCGGCTCGGCCGGGCCGCACACGTACTCCTCCACCAGCAGGGGGCCGCGCGGGAGGGCGCGCAGCACGGCGCGGGCTCCGCCCGCGGCCCGGACCCGGTCGGGCGTCACCACGGTGGTGCCCGAACCGCCCACTCCGTGCTCCGATTTCAGCACCGTGCTCTCGCCCGCCCCGGCCCGGGCGGCCAGCAGCCTGGCCGCCGCCCGCCGGGTGGGGGCCGGCCACTGCCCGGGGAGCAGGATCCGGGGGTGGCCGCCGCCCGCAAGGATCCGCCCGAACAGTCCGTGCGCCGCCGACTTGGCCTCGTACCGCAGCTCGCGGGGCCGCCACGGCAGCCCGGCCAGCCGCGCGAAGGGCGCCGTCCGCCCCCACGGTACGAGGGGGAGCCCGGCCGAGGTCAGCCGCCCGGCCAGCGCCGGCCGGGCCCGTACGGCATCCGACAGCCCGGCACGCGGCGGAAGCCCGGCACGCTCCGGAAGCCCGGCATCCGGAGCCGGCCCGGGGCCGCCGTCCGCCAGGCCGTCGTAGACCTCCACCCCCTCCCACTCCAGGACGCGTCCGACCCGCTCGATCCAGCCCGGCGGCACCGCCCCGGGCAGTACCAGCGCCCCCGGCCACGGGCTGTAGAACGCCGCGAGGCAGGCGTAGTGGTGCGCGGCCCGCTGCTCGCGGTCCAGGGACGCATCGGCGAACTGGGCGTTGTACTCGGCGACATTGCCCACGTGCACGGCCGGTCCGCCGTCCGTCCAGGCCCGCGCCCAGTCGGCGAGCGGCGCGGGCGCCGCCTCGAACCGCACCAGACCGGCGGGCGCTTCGCCCTCGCCACCGGCCGCGTCACCGGCGGCGCGGGAGCCGGGCGGACCCAGCGCGCCCATCGCCCGGTAGAACCCCGCCGCGTGCGGATCGGCGTCGATCAGCAGCCTGCGGAACCCCAGTTCGGCGGCCCGGCGCAGCGCGTCCCGGTACAGCCGCCGCCCCACGCCCCGTCCGATGGCCTCGGGCTCCACGAACAGCAGTGCCAGCCGGGCCACCGGCGGCGCTTCCTCCAGGGAGGCGAGCCCCAGCACCCGGCCGCCGTCCGCTTCCTCGGCGACCACGATCCGGCGCCCCGCCACCTCCCCGGCCGGGATCCGCAGTTCCGCCGCGCACGCGGCCAGGAACGCGGCGTCGTACCCCCAGTGCGCCTTGGAGCGGAGCACGAGAGCGGTGAGCTGCTCCGCCTCACCGGGCCGAGCCGCTCTGAGCTTTACCATTCCCTGACCTCCCCATGGCCTGCCGCGAGACCGTGCGATAGATTCGGCCACCCTGAGCCCCCCTGACGGGAGGTGTCCCGTCACGTACGGCAGGTCCTTCCTACCCCCGGAGAACGGCTTCCCCATGAGCGACATCATCAACGGACTTGGCCGCACCAGCGCTTACGGTGCCCTCGGCCTGGTCCTGCTGATCCTCGGCATCGTCCTCGTGGACGTGCTGACGCCCGGGAAGCTCCCGAAGCAGATCTGGGAGGAGCGCAACCGGAACGCGGCCGTCATGCTGAGTTCCGCGCTCCTGGGCGTCGGCGGGATCGTCTTCACCTCGATCTGGACCACGTACGACGACTTCGGCAAGGGGCTGCTGTCCACCGCCGCGTTCGGGTTGCTCGGCCTGGTCCTGATGGGCCTCGCCTTCCTGGTGCTGGACTGGGTGACCCCCGGAAAGCTCGGCGCGATCGTCGTCGACCCGGAGCCGCACCCGGCGGTCTGGGTCACGGCCTCCTGCAACCTGGCGGTGGCCGCCATCGTCGCCGCCTCGATCGCCTGACCGCCCTGGCCGGCGTGACGTGCCCGCCCGTCGCGCGGACGCGACGAGAGCGCCGCTCCCCCGAGGGAGCGGCGCTCTCGTCACATGTGCGGATACCGGTGCGACCGCCGGTACTACGCAAGACCCAGCGCGAACACCGCGAAACCGGCCGCCAGCACCCCCGCGAGCGTGCGCCGCACCGCCGTCGCCCGGGTCCACGGCTCCTCGAACCGGCGGGCGTACCGGGCGATGCCCACCAGCAGCACCGCGAACACCGGCATCCACGCCAGTCGCGCCGCGATCCAGAGCGGACTGTCCGGCGCCGTCGTCAGACCCGTCAGCGCGCCCGCGAACGAACCGGGAACGGCCGCCGCCAGCATGGCCGTCTGGTGCCAGCACAGGATCGTCATCGCGCACAGGTTGATCACGACCACCGGGGCCCACAGCGCCGGCCTGGCGAGCAGCTTCGCCAGCCGGTCGCGCAGCAGCACCGCCGCCCCCGACTGCGCCGCGGCCAGGGCCAGCACCAGCAGCGACGGCGGGTGCGAATTGGTCCGCGCCTCGCCCGGTACACCCACCATCGACGCCGGGTAGTGGAACACCGCCAGCAGCGCCGCGAACAGCACGGTCCCGCCGGCCAGCAGCAGCCAGGCCCCGCGCCGCCCGATCCGCCCCTCACCCCAGGACACGCCCAGCTGGTACGCGAACAGCCAGCCCGGCAGGATGTTCACCACCGCCAGCCAGGACGGCACCGAGTCGGCGAGCGGCCCGTACCGCAGGAAGTCCATCACCGCGACCGAGGCGAGCAGCGGGGCCGCCGCCCAGCCGCCGAGCCGGTGCGCCGCCCGTACGCAGTACGGGGTCAGCGCGGTGACCACCACGTACACCCCGACGAACCACAGCGGCTGGATGACCAGCGTGGCCCCCGTCCGCAGCGTGGCCTCCGGCACTCCCGCCGCGTAGAGCACCGGCGCGGCCAGCGCCCAAACGGCCGTCACCCCGAGCACCGGCCGCCCCAGCCGGGCGATCCGGCCCTTCAGCCAGGCCCCGGCGGACCCGGTGCGGCGGTGGTAGGAGAGCACCGAGGCGTAGCCGCCGACGAGGAAGAAGATGCCGAGCATCTGGAGCACCCAGCTGGCGGGGGCGAGGGCGCCGAACGCGGAGAGCGGGCTGGCGTTGTGCAGGCCGCCCTCCGCGTCGCGGGTGAATCCGCCGAGCAGCCAGTGCCCGGTCGGCACGGCCAGCAGGGCGAGGGCGCGCAGCCCGTCGACGGCGCGGTCGCGGTGGGCTGGGGTCTGCCGCTCGATCCGGTCGGCGGCCCTCCTGAGCCGGGTCAGCGTCGTGCTCATCGGACCTCTCCCTTCGCGATCGCGGCGAAGACCGCCAGGGACTGGGTGCCGGGTGCGAGGTAGCCGGTGTGGCCGTGCACGTCGGCGGCAGGCACCCGGCGGGCGCCGAAGGCGGCGGAGGTCGGGTCGGCGCCGTGGCCCAACCCGGCGAACTCCACGTTCGGCACGTCGCCGATCCAGTCGGAGGGCCCCCGGGCCGCCCAGACACGGGCGCGGGTGTGCAGGTCGGCGACGGTGTCGGCGCGCATGCCGGGGGAGCCGAACACGACGATGTCGCCGGCGTCCGTACGCCCGGCCGCGAGGCCCCCGACCACCGAGCCGTAGCTGTGGCAGAACAGCACCGGGTCGGGTGCGCCGACCGCGTCCAGCCCCGCCGTGAACCGGGCCAGCCGGTCGGCGCCCGCCTCGGCGAGCCGCCCGGAGGCCGCGTCCAGACCGACCCCGACGGGGGTGGTGTAGCCGGTCCAGGCCACCACCGCGGTGTCCTCGCCGGCCGCGGCGCGCAGCGACCGGGCCATCCCGGCCGGCCCGGTGTTCGGGGCGCGCTTCGCGTCGTACGTGGTCGCGTCGCTGTCCGAACCCGGCACGATCACCGAGACGTGCGCGGCCCGCCCCAGATCCCCGAACACCTCGACGACCTGGCCGCGTCCGCGGGGATCGAAGGCGAGGATCTGCCGCCCCGGCGAGGCGAGCGAGGCGTAGCGCGCCTCACCGGTCGCGAGTACGGCCAGCCGGTTGGCCTCGTACCTGAGGGTGACGGGGGCGCCGTCGAGGTTGCCCACCACCAGCGGGTGGTGGCGTACGAGCGCCCGGCGCCCGGCGTCGTCCAGGCCGGCGAAGAACCGGGCCACGTCGTGCGGCGAGGCGCTCGCCGGGTCGGGCAGTGACCGGCCCGACGCGGTGTCGGCCCGCCAGGCGGCGGTGCCGGGCGGCGGTCCGGTGACCGCCTGCTGGCTGTCGCCGGAGGCCCAGCCCGCGGTCCCCCCGACCACGGCCACGGCCAGTGCGGCGGTGGCCAGGGTCCTTCCGAAGCGGCGCATGCCCCTTCTCCTCTCCTCGTGACGAGGAAGGTAGGAAGAAGGTGTCGCGCCGGACGTCGGACCGTGGAGCCAAGTCGGATGTCATACCCCGGTAGGGGGTGGAGGAGAGGTCAGTCCGAGTCGCCCGGCCGTACCAGGCCCGCCTCGTACGCGAAGATCACCGCCTGGGCCCGGTCCCGGAGGTCCAGCTTGGCCAGCACCCGCCCGATGTGCGTCTTCACCGTCTGCTCGGCCAGCACCAGGTGCCCGGCGATCTCCTGGTTCGACAGCCCGCGCGCGATCAGCTCCAGCACCTCGGTCTCCCGAGGGGTCAGCCCCTTCAGCCGCAGCGACGGGTCCTTGCGCGGGGCCGGCCGCTGCTGGACGAAGTCCGCGATCAGCCGCCGGGTGACGGAGGGTGCGAGCAGCGCCTCGCCCGACGCGACCACCCGGACCGCCGCGATCAGATCGGCCGGCGGCGCGTCCTTCAGCAGGAACCCCGAGGCGCCCGCGCGCAGCGCCTCGTACACGTAGTCGTCGATGTCGAAGGTGGTCAGCATCAGCACCTTCGGCCGGTGGACCACTCCCGGCGGCGGGCTGAGCAGCTCCCGGGCCGCCGTCAGCCCGTCCATCTCCGGCATGCGCACGTCCATCAGCACCACGTCGGGATGCACGGTGCGCGAGACCTGCACCCCCTGCCGCCCGTCGGGGGCCTCGCCCACCACGTCGATGTCGGCCTGGGCCGACAGCAGGGCGGCGAACCCCGCCCGCACCATGGCCTGGTCGTCGACGATGATCACACGGATGGTCAACTGGCGTCCTCGGTCGGGTCGTTCGACGGGGCGTTCGTCGCGTCGTTCGTCGCGTCGTTCGTCGGTTCGTTCAGGGGCAGGCGGGCCGCGACCCGGAAACCGCCGTCGGGCAGCGGACCCGTGTCCAGCGTCCCGCCGGTCAACCGTACGCGCTCCCGCATGCCGACCAGGCCGTGCCCGGTGCCCGAACTCCCCGGCTCCACCACGGCGTCCCGGGCCGCCGGGCCGTTCACCACGAGCACGAGGACCTCGCCGGCGTCGTGCGTCACCGAGACCCGGGTCCCGGCGCCCGGTGCGTGCCGCACCACGTTCGCGAGCGCCTCCTGCACGATCCGGTACGCCGACAGGTCCACGGCCGGCGGAGCCGCCCGCTCCGCCCCCGCGGCGAGCGACAACTCCACCGGCTGCCCGGCCCGTACGGTCGCCTCCACCAGCTGCTGGATCCGGCCGATCCCCGGCTGCGGGGCGGGCGCACCCGCGCCGTCCGGCGCTCCCTCCCCGCCGTTCGTCCCGTCGCTGCGCAGCACCGTCAGCAGCCGCCGCATCTCGCCCAGCGACTCGCGCGCACTGGCCGCGATCGCCGCGAACTCCTCCTGCACCGGCTCCGGCATGCCGGGCAGCCGGTACGGCGCGGAATCCGCCTGCACGGTGATCACCGACATGTGGTGGGCCACCACGTCGTGCAGCTCCCGGGCGATCCGCGCCCGTTCCTCCAGCAGGGTCCGCCTGGCCCGCTCGGCCTCGCTGATGCTCTCCTGCTCGGCGATCCGCTGCTGCGCGTCGCCGATCCCGCGCAGCGCCCCCGTCACGGCGAGGAAGCTCCCGCTCAGTACGAAGAGCAGCGCGACCGTGGTGGTCACCCCGTCGGGCTCGAAGAAGCCGAGCACCACCCCGACGGCGCCCGTCACCAGCCACACCCCGACCAGCGTCCGGATCGACTCGCGCAGCCCCAGGCACACCATCAGCACCAGGTAGCCGACGATGCACATCGGGGTCCACGGCCAGGCGTGCCCGGCCACCTCGTCGGCGTGCGTCAGCACCACCGCCCCGACCGTGTCCGCGACCAGGACCAGGGCCCACGCGGGCAGCGGCCGCGTCACCGCCAGCAGCAGCGGCACGGTCTGGGCCACGCCCAGCGCCCCCGCCCAGCCGCCGCCCGCCTGGTAGTCGTTGGTCAGCACGGTGATGGTCGCCGGCAGCAGCGACAGCACGAAGATGCCGACGACCACGTACGGCAGCATCCGCTGCCAGGCCTTCGGCGCCCGCGCGAACAGCGGCTCCGCCGCCCGCGCGGGCGTGCGCAGCACCACCGTGAACCGCATCGGCGCCCGGGACCCCTTCGCGGGAGCCGGCGTACGGGGGCGGGCTTCTTCGCGATCGCTCATGATCGGACCAGCCTATGCTCCGCGGGCGCTCCAGGATGGCAGGAGTACGCTGCTCACGGTCGATCACAGGGGGAGCCGGTACACATGGGCACGGCAGCGGCACTAGAGAAGCTCGTACCGGTGCTGCTGGCCTTCGGCGGAGGTGTACTGCTCGCCCGCCGCAAGAGCGTCCCGGCCGAGGCCTCCAAGGCCTTCGCCGACTACGCCTTCCTCTTCGCCGTCCCCTGCTACCTCTTCGGCAACATCTACGCCAGCGACCTCGGCGCCCTCTTCAACTGGCACGCGATCGGCTCCTACGCCGCGGCCGCCGCCCTCGCCGTGCTCCTCATAGCCTTCGCCTCGGGCGCCCGCGGCCTACGGGACCCCCGCGACGTGGCGCTGCGCGTGATGGCCGGGGTCCAGGTGAACACCGCCTACTTCGCCGTCCCGGTGTTCATCACCTTCTTCGGGACGGCCGCGCCGATCTTCCCCGTCCTGCTCTTCCAGGTCTGCGTGCTCTCCCTGGTCGTCATCTCCATCATGGAGCTGGGCCGCGCCGGACCGGCCACGGCCGGTCCCGGGCAGCGGCTCTCGCGGGCCGTCGGCGCCTCGCTCGCCACCCCGGTGGTCCTGGCCTGCAACGCGGGCATCGTCCTCAACCTCCTCTCGGTGCACCTCCCGAAGGTGGTCCTGGACGGGGCCTCCTTCGTCGGCGACAGCGCCTCGCCGATCGCCCTGTTCGCCCTCGGCCTGCACCTCGGCGGCGTGGGGCTGGACGTCCGGGGCACCTCCCGCGAGGAGATGGCCCTCATCGCCTTCAAGTGCCTGGCCTTCCCGCTGCTGGCCTGGGTGGTGTGCGGGCTGCTGTTCGGCGTACGGGGGGAGTGGCTGACGTACCTCGTCCTGATCGCCGCGATGCCCACCCCGCAGAACCTGTTCGTCTTCGCGCAGCGCTACGACGTGGGCGTGGACCTCTCCGCCTCACTGGTGATCAAGAGTTCGGTGGTCTCCCTGCTGCTGCTCCCGCTCTGGCTGCAGACGGTGGCCGGCTGACGGGGCCGAACCGGCGGCCCGCCGTTCGTTCCCCGCGCGGGCTTCGGTCGTTGACCCGGCATGGAGCTGCTGCCGACCATCGCGGCGCCGGGCGTCGGTGAACGGGCCGACGCCGCGGCGGATGCCGCCTGCCACCTCTACGACGCCGTCGCCCCCTGGAGCTCCGCCGAGCCCGGCGGGTGGAGCCGTACGGCGGCCGAGGACGCCGCCGAGACCATCGAGACCACCGCGCACGCGCTCGCGTACGCCCATCCGCGCGCCGAGGTCCTCCTGGCCCCGGTGCACGCCGCCCTCGCCGACCTGCGCCGCCAGCTCGGGCTGCCGCCCGCCGACCGGCTGACCGCCGACGGGATCCCGGCGAGCCCGCGCACGGTGGGCAACCCCCGGCGCACCCGCTGGGTGCGGGTGCTCACGCCCCCTTCGCCCCGGCAACCGCCTGCTCGTACAACTTCTTGATCTCAGGGCCGAAGTACGAGCTGTACGAGGTGTCGGCGGTGTCCCCGCCCGTCTTCCAGCCGCCGATGACGCCGACGACGTCCCCGGTTTCGGTCACCTTGTCGTAGTTCTTCAGGAAGGGGCCGCCGCTGGTCCCGCCCGGGTATCCGGTGCAGTCGATCCGCAGGAACGATCCGGGGATCCCCGCGTCCTTGCTGGTGAACTTGGTCGTACGGTTCACGCACAGCCGCGGGCGCGCGGCCGAGGCCGGATAGCCGATGAGCGACACCTTCGCGTGCTCGTAACCGGCGCCGGTGACCAGGCGGTTGCCGCCGACCACGTCCTCGACGGGGAACCCGTCGGCGTCCGGCCCGACCTGTGCGAAGGCCACGTCGAGCGTGGCCCCCTTGTCGGCGCCCAGGCTCTTGTAGCGGGGGTCGATCCACACCTTGGACTTCCCGTCGGCGGCCCGCAGCACCGGGAACATCCCGTACGGCTGCGGGTTGTCCGCCGTGTACAGCGGTACGAAGGCCACCTGGCGGGCGTCGGTGCCGAGCAGGCAGTGCGCCGCGCTGAGCACCAGGTCGCGGCCGGGGGAGGCGACCACGCTCGCGGTGCAGAAGTACGCGCCGCCGCCCTTCATCACGAACATCCGGCCGACGACCGGGATCCCGTCGAAGTCCTGCCCGGTGCCGGGGTCCGTGGCCGCGACCGCCGAGGCGGGGGTCATGGGCACCGCGGACGCCATCCGGTCGGCCGTCCAGAAGGTCTCCGCCTCGCGGGCGGACCACCGGCCGGGCGGCGGCAGGGCGCTGCCGGCCTCGGCCACCGGCAGCGGTCCGGCGGGCAGCAGCAGGGCGGCCGTCGCCGCCGCCACGGTCAACGTACGTCGCATGTCGAGCTCCTCTAGATGGCCTGCGGGAAGCGGAACAGCCGGTCCGGGTCGTAGGCGCGCCGCACCTCTTCGAGGCGGGCGAGGTTCGGCCCGTAGTACGCCTCGCGCCAGGCGGGCAGTTTCGGATCGATGTAGTTCTGGTACGCGCGGCCGCCCGCCCAGGGGCGCAGGTCCTGCCACAGCCCGTCGAGCCAGCCCTGGTGCGCGGTCACCTGCGCGGGCGTCGCGGAGGCGGGCCAGTAGGCGAGGTACTGCGTGAGGAAGGCGCTGTCGCGGTGCACGAACGCGGTGTCGGCCGCCGCCGGCCGGTTCACCGCCCCGCCGCATTCGCCGGAGAACTGGACGACCCCGAGCCCGCCGGACGGCACGGTCCGCCCGTAGCGCCGTACGGCGGCCAGCACCGCGGCGACGCCCGCGTCGGGCAGCCCGGCGCCGCCCCAGAAGTCGGAGCGCCCGCCGTAGGAGTCCCGGCCGAGCAGGCCCCCGGGGGTGCGGCCGGGCAGGGTGCCGGGCAGATGGCACTGCGCGGCGCTCTGCTCCAGGCACCCCGACATGGCCCGCAGGGTCTCCTCGTAGGTGCGTACGACGGTCCAGCTGTCCCGGAGCGGCCTGCCGACCAGGTCGGACAGGCGGGTCAGCTGCCGGTCCAGCTCGGCGCGCCCGTCGAAGCACAGGACGCGTACGGCGGGGGCCGGGGCCGGGGCCGGGCCGGCTTCGATCAGGAACTCGACCTGGCTCCAGAAGGGCTCGGGGAGGGCGGTGAGCCAGCGCTGCCAGCCGCGCAGCAGGGCGGCGGAATCGGCTTCGGGCCAGTGGAGTTCGGCGTAGGCGCAGTCGGCGGCCGGGTGGGTGCGGAAGCGGAACTCCGTGACCACGCCGAAGTTGCCGCCCCCGCCGCCGCGCAGGGCCCAGAACAGCCCCGGGTCACGGGTGGCGTCGACCTCGCGCACGACGGCGTCGGGGGTGACGACGGTGGCGCCGGTGAGGGCGTCGGAGGTGGTCCCGTGGGCGCGGGAGGCGAGGCCGAGCCCGCCGCCCAGGGTGAGTCCGGCGATCCCGACGGAGGGGCACAGGCCGGTCGGCACGGCGAGGCGCTGCGCGGCGAGGGCCCGGTTGACGTCGCCGAGCCGGGCTCCGGCGCCGATGCGCACGCCGGCCGCCCCTTCGACGGCGAGTCCGGCCATGGCGCCGACGTCGACGACGAGCCCGCCGGCGCGGGTGGACCAGCCGGCGTAGCTGTGGCCGCCACCGCGCGGTACGACGGGGACGGCGGAGCGGCGGGCGAAGTCCAGGCAGACGGCCACGTCGGCGGCGTGCGCGGGGTAGGCCACCGCGCCCGGCGCGACCGTGTCGTAGCGGGGCTGGAACAGCTGCCGGGCCTCCGCGTAGTCCGGGTCGCCCGGCACCACCACCCGCCCGTCGATCCCCCGGGCCAGCGCCGCCCAGTCGGGACCGCGGGCGGGCGCCGCCGCGACGGCGAAGACGGCCAGCACGGCTGCGGGAGCGCTGCCCAGCAGCTGGCGGCGGTGGAGGCTCATTCCTCCTTCCTGCCATCGCCCGGCCCGATCACGGCGAAGGCGGGCCCAGCGGAACGACGCTGCCCCCCGAACGGCCCACGCCCCGCCCGACGAAGCCGCCCACCGTGCGGAAATCCCCTCGCGTGCGGCTGCACGGCCGTGGATCATCCCGGACATGGGGACCGACATATACGGGTTCATCGAGTGCCGTTGGGACCGCTGGCTGGACGAGGACGACCGCAGCTGGTGCGGGGCCATCGATCTGGACCACCTCTACAACGGGCGGAGCTACGCGGCGTTCGGGGCCCTGTTCGGTGTCCGCGACACCGCGTCCTTCCGGCCGCTGGCGCCCGGTCGCGGGCTTCCCCCGGACGCGTCGAAGGAGGTCCGCGCCTTCCTCGAAGGGTGGGACACCGCCCATGGCACCTCCTGGATCACCTGGGCCGAGCTGACGTCGGCCGACTGGAACGAGCTCGCGACGGACGTCGACGAGTGCGTGCACGAGTACCGCCGCGGCCCCGACGGATCCTGGGAGCTGTACGGACGGAACAGCAGCCTCACCCGCTTCGCCGAGCTGTCCGGCTTGAGCGACCCCCAGGTTCTGTACCGCGCCGGCCGCGTGCTGCCCGAGGGCACCGAGTGGCGCGACGGTGACCGCCTCTTCCGGATCGGCCGGCTGACGCGGAAGCAGGCCGTGCCGGACGAGGAGTGGGGAGCCGTCCGGGCCGTCATGCGCACCCTCGCGGGGATCCACGGGGACGAGGGCGTGCGTCTCGTCGTGTGGTTCGACTGCTGACGGGCGCCAGGTTCAGGAGGTACTCGGCGGGTGCCCGATCAGGCGGGTGGTGGGGGGCGTAGGGGTATCGTTCGAACCCCTGGGCTGCGACGGGGGCGTGAGGTGAGTACGGTCTGCCCATGCAGATCGACGGAGCCGGCAGGCAGCAGCGGGGCCATGTTCTTCTCATAGCGGGCGACGCCGCCGTACGGCGGCGGGCCGTTCAGGTCGCACCCAGTGCGAACCTGGCCGCGCTCGGAGTGCTGCCCGCATCCGTGCTGCTGAACAGTCACGTCCCCAGTGACACCACGTACCTCGACGGGGCCCGGGATCCCAACACCGTGCTGATGCGGCTGCGCGCCGCCGCGGCGACCCCGGGGCCGTTGCTCGTCTACCTCTCCGGCCGGCTCACGCTCGACCGCCGCGGGCACGGCCTGCACCTCGCGCTCGCGGGAACCACGGCCTCCACCGTCCGCTACACGGCCCTGCCGTGGGACTGGCTGGGGACCGAGCTCGCGGCCCGCCCCACCGGCCCCACCACCGTGGTGCTCGACCTCGTCGCGGACAAATCCGCCTGGCCGGTGCTCCAGGAGTACGGGAGCCTGCCCGCCTCACCCTCCGCCGAGGTGTACGGGGTGGTGGTCCCGCCCGCCTTCTCAGGCGGGCCGCAGCAGGTGAGCGCGTACACCCGGAACTGGATCGACCAGCTGCGCCGCAGCCCCACCCGCCCCGCCAACCTGCAACTGCACGCCTTCGCCGTCGGGGCCGCCGCCCTGCCGCCCGGCACCCTCGTCCTGCCCGCCACGCGCGAACTCAGCGCGTCCGCGGCCCAGCAGGCGCCGCGGGAACACCAGCAGGAGCACCCGCGGGAACAGCAGCCGGAGCAGCAGGTTCCCGACCCGCGGCCGCACATCCACGCCCTCGCCTCCGACGGCCGGCACCACGAGGCCGCCACCCTCGCCCAGGCCTGGGAGCAGCACGTGCTCCAGACCCACGGGTACCCCTCGCCCGAAGCCACGCACTGGGCCGAGATCCGGGCCGACCTGGCCCGGATGGCCGGGAACTACCGCTCGGCGACCCAGCTCTGGATCAACGCCGGGCACACCCGCCTGGAGCACCAGCCGCCGGACGCCCCCGAGGTCCTCGCGGCCGCGGCGGGGGCCCTGTACTGCTGGACCCAGCTGAAGGACCAGGCCGCGGCCCGGGACTCCGGCCCCGAACTCGTCCGCCTGCTGCGCGCCCTGCCGAGCCTCGAACCGAGGCTCCTGCGGCTGACCCAGCAGCGGCTGGAGGTGCTGGAGGGCAGCCGCTCGTGCTGAGCGGCTCGGTTCGCTCACTGTCGCGTCGCGTCGAATTCCTCGGTGTCGAGCTGATGGTCGGCCCGGATGTGGCTTTGGGAAGCGGATCGGTGAGGGAGACGGTCCGGAGGCGGTCGCCCGCCCCCACGATGACCTTGAGGGCCGGGAAGCAGTCGACAAGGACCCGGCGGCACCGTCCGCATTCTCTGCCTTCGTCGGGGCCGGACGCCCCCTAGAGGCGTTTGCGGGCCAGGAGGAAGGCCTGGGGGGATTTCTCCTGGCCCGCGGGCCGGCGCACCAGGCGGGCCACTTCCTCCAGGCCCGCCGCGGCGAGCAGGCCGGCGATCAGCTCCGGCGGGGTCCAGTACACGTCCAGCTCGACGGGGTGCCCGTACGCGTGCTCCAGCCGGATCTTCTCCTCGCCCGCCTTGAACGCGATCAGCGCATGGCCGCCCGGCGCGAGCACGCGGGCGAACTCCTCGAACAGCGGCGGCAGTTCCCCCGGCGGGGTGTGCACCGTCGAATACCAGGCCAGGACCCCGCCGAGCACCCCGTCCGCCACGTCCAGCGCGGCCATCGAGCCCACCTCGAAGCGCAGCCCCGGATAGGTCCGCCGGGCCACCGCGACCATCGCCGGGGACAGGTCGACGCCGAAGGTCCGTACGCCGAGCCCGTCCAGATGGGCCGTCACGCGCCCCGGGCCGCAGCCCAGGTCCGCGACGGCCCGGGCCGCGCCGCCCTCGTCGCCGCGCACGCACTCGGCGAAGGCCGCCAGCATGGCCCGGTCCAGCGGCTTGTCCGCCAGCTCCGCGCCGAGCTGCCGGGCGTAGTCGACGGCGACGGCGTCGTACGACGCCCGCACGGAGTTCAGGTCGAAGGTCTCCTTCATGCCCTGTGACACTAGCCCGCCCGCCCCCGCCCGTCGGCCCCGGCCAGCGGATTGTCCAGCTCCGCCCACTGGTCGCCCGGGATTCCGGGGCTCAGCCGCATCAGCGTCAGGGCCTTGGTCGGCAGTGGCGCCGTCAACAGGGCCTCGGTGTCGGCGGTGGCCGGGAGCCCGGCGGCCTCGGCCAGCGCCTCGCCGAAGGCCGTCTCCGAGCCCGCCGTGGCCCCCAGGGTCCCGGTCAGCAGGGAACCGAACAGCTTGCGCCGCAGCACGGTCACGTCGTCGGTGACCAGCCGGCCCGAGAGCGGCGGCACCGGCAGGCCGTGCCGGGCGAGCCGCTCCGGGCTGATCCGGATGTCGGCGAGATCGCGGTAGACCAGCCGCAGCGGAGCCCCCGTCGCGGACAGTACGACGAGCAGGTTCTGGCCGTGCGCCTCCAGCGCCACCCCGAGGTCCAGCACCCGCAGGCACACCGAGAGCGCGAGGCGGGCGAACTCGGCCCGCCAGGCGGCCGAACGGGCGAACGGCGCCCCGCCCAGGGCCGCCACCGGCACGACCCGCTCGCCCGCCGCAGCGTCCGCGTACACCTCGGGCGCCTCGCGCAGCACCGCCGCCAGGTCGGGGCTGTGCGCGGTCGCGGCGCCCAGGGTGCGGGTGATGTGCAGCCGCCCGTCGAGCCGCTCCGAGAGGACCTGCGCGAAGGCGGAGACCGCGGCGGCCGTCTCGATGGAGTACTCCGAGATGTCCCGTACGGAGGAGGTCAGCCGGGTGCTCAGCGCCGTCTTGACGTGTGCGCCGCCCGCCGCGGGGGCGAGGGTGCGCAGGGCCATCAGCGGATGCGCCGCGAAACCGGGGCGCAGCACCCCGGCCGGCCCCCGGCCGGTCTGTTTCAGGACGTGTTCCGCCTGCCACGGGTGCACCGGCAGCAGGAGCCGGCCACCCTCGCGCAGAGCGGCCGGCCACGCGCCCGTGACCAGGCACTCCTCGGCCCGTACGGCGACCAGCCCGAGCTCGACCAGCGGCCGGTGCTCCGGCGCGTACGCCAGCTGCTCGGCCACCGAGAACCCGGGACGGGAGCGGCAGTTGGGGTGGTACGGATGGCCGTCGACCACCCGCTGCTCCCACTCCCAGGCGGCCTGCGCAGCCGCCTCCCCCGCGGGGGGCTGCCCGGCCCGGGACAGCGCGAGCGAGGCCGTGCTGTCGTCCAGCTCGGCGGCGAAGGCCTCCCCGTGCGGCACCCCCAGCGCCGCCACGAGCCGCCCGGCCTGCCGGTACGGGACGCCGTCGAGCAGCACCTCCTGGACGTACGGGTCCGTCGCGTACGGGTCCGGCGGCGGGCCCTCCAGCCGCCCGCCCCCGGACAGCAGGAGCGTCAGGCCGCCGGGCCCGCGCTCGCGGCGCTCCACCCACGGCAGCGGCTCGAAGGCCAGCGCCCGCCACAGCCGGGTCAGCACGGCGGCCCGGGCGCCGCCGAGCGCGGCGCCGTAAGCGGAACCGAGGCCTGGACGCACTTCGGCCAGTTCGGCGGACACGGCCTCTTCGGCCGGGGAGGCGGGGAGGTTCATGCTGGGGTGCAGGGCCCTGTTCCTCTCACGGGACGCTCACGGGTCTCTCACGGGTGACGTGATGATCACGTCATCATCGCGGATACTGAAGATCACGGCCGGAGGTACGCCCCGCGACCCCGGCACTTGGGATGGACCGAATGGAATCCGTGGACCTCAACACCGCAGCCGACGCGTACGCCGCCACCCCCCTGCTGAACTGCCTGCTGCGGGAAGCGGCCGATCCCGCCGAGGAACTCTCCGCCGCGCCGGACGACGGCTGGTCGGTCCACCGGTTGCGCGGCAGCGGCCGGCTCCTGCGCGTCTGGGGCCCGCGCCGCCCGCTGCGCCCCGAGCTGCGCACGGCGGACGGCTGGCATCCGCTCAGCCACACCGAACTGGTCAAACTGACCGCCGACGAACTGCACCGGTACACGGGCATCCCGAACGACGATCTCCCGGTCGAGATCGCCGACAGCCGTGATGCCGTCGCCGCGCTGCTGGCCGCCCGCGCCGCGAACGAGCCCCCGCGGGACCCGTACGTCCTCTCCGAGCAGTCCCTCGTCATGGGACACCCGTACCACCCGGCCCCCAAGGCGCGGGGCGGCGCGCCCGCCGCGAGCTGGCTGCCGTACGCCCCGGAGGCGTACGCCCGCCACCCGCTGGTCTTCCTGGGGCTGCGGGAGGACCAGGTGACCGAGGAGGGCGGGCCGGCCGCCGCCGGCGCGATCGACGCGCTGGCCGGGCTGCTCGACGGGCCGCGCCCGCCGGCGGGATACCGGCTGCTTCCCGCGCATCCCTGGCAGCTGGAGCTGGTCGGCGGGTCGGCGGCCCTGCGCACGGCCTTCGCCGACGGGCGGCTGCTGCGCCTGGGCCCGGGCCGCCGTACGGTCTGGCCGACGGCGTCGATCCGCACGCTGTACGTGCCGGGGGAAGCGGACCTCTTCGTCAAGTTCAGCCTGGACGTCCGGATCACCAACGACGTGCGCCGGCTGTGGCGGCACGACCTGCTGAAACTGCGCCGTACGGACGCCGCGGTCGAGGCCGGATTCGCCGACCTGCGGCGCCGCGGGTCGAACGCGGTCTGGCTCGCCGACCGCGGCTACCGGACCGCGTCCTTCGCCTTCGAGGAACTCGCCGTCCTGGTCCGTGACGGATTCCACGCGCAGCTGGAGCCGGGGGCCGTGCCGCTCGCGTCCGCCGCGCTCGCGGAGGGGTTCGCCGGCAGTCCGCTGGCCGCGACGGCCGATCCGGCCGGCTGGTGGCGGGCGTACCTGCGCCATGTCGTACCGCCCGTACTGGACTTGTTCGCCCGGCACGGCGTCGTACTGGAGGCGCACCTGCAGAACACGCTTGTGGCGGTCGACGCCCAGGGCCTGCCGGTCCAGGCGCTGTTCCGGGACGCGGAGGGGGTGAAGCTGGTGCCGGAGACGGAGCGGGCGGCTGCCTGGCAGCGGCTGGTCTACTGCCTGGTCGTCAACCACCTGACAGAGGTGGCGGGGGCCCTCGCCGAGGCGCATCCGGACACGGCCGCCGGGGTGTGGCCGGCGGTGCGCGAGGAGTTCCTGCGCCACGACGCGGAGCACGGCCTGCCCGAGATCGCCGAGCTCCTCTCGGCACGCTCCCTCCCGGCCAAAACGAATCTGCTGCTCCGCTGGACCCGCGCCGACGGAGCCGCCGCCCGCTACATCCCCCTCCCGAACCCGCTGCGGGGCTGAGCCGTCACCCGGAACGGGACCCTCAGAAGCGCAGGGCCCATGAGTCGATGGAGCCGGTGTAGCCCGCGAAGGCGTCGTACACCCGCAGTTTCCAGACGCCGTTGGCGGTTTCCGACGAGGCGTCGATCGCGAACACCCCCCGCAGGTCGGCTTCTCCCCAGCCGGTGTAGCTGTCCTTGATCGGGTAGAGCGTGCCGTCGGGCGCGACCACATCGACCTGGAGGGTGCCGGAGTCCGGGTGCCTGATGTCGAGTTCCACGTCCAGCTGCGCGGGCGCGCGGCCAGGGATCCCACTGACCGTGACCGGGGATTCGACCGGCTCCAGGTCCTCGACCGGGTAGTCCGAGGCGTTCGCGAAGCGCGGCCCGGGCACCCGGTTGGGAGCCGTTCCCACGTACAGGATCCGGTCGGGCGAGCCCGGTCCGGCGTCGACCATCGAGCCGGTCGTGGCCGCCGCGGTCAGGGCGCCCGCGACCTGGGCGGGCGTGGCCGTACGGTGGTCGGCGAGGTAGAGCGCGGCCGCACCCGCCACGTGCGGGGAGGCCATCGAGGTGCCGGACATGGCGGTGCTCCAGTCGTCTCCCCAGAAGACCGCCGAGGTGATCGAGTCGCCCGGGGCGAACAGGTCCACCAGCGGGCCGTAGTTGGAGTACGAGGCGCGCGCGTCGCGGTCGTTGGTCGCCCCGACCGTGAGCGCCGCGGGCACCCGGGCGGGGGAGTGGGTGGAGGCGTCCGCGCTCTGGTTGCCCGCGGCCACCGCGTACGTGATGCCGGAGGCGATGGAGTTGCGTACGGCGGCGTCCAGCACGTCGTCGGGGTCGCCGCCCAGGCTCATGTTGGCGATGGCCGGCTTGACGGCGTTGCGGGTGACCCAGTCGATCCCGGCGACCACCTGCTCCGTGGTGCCCTCGCCCGACCAGTCGAGCACCCGGACGGACACGAGCTTCGCCTTCTTCGCGACGCCGTACGTGGTGCCCGCGAGGGTCCCGGCGACGTGCGTGCCGTGCCCGTGCAGGTCTTCGGCCTCGTAGTCGTCGTCGATGGCGTCGTACCCGTACGAGGCGCGCCCGCCGAAGTCCTGGTGGCTGATGTTGACGCCGGTGTCGATGACGTACGCGGTCACACCCTGCCCGGCCGAATCCGGAGAGGTGTAGCTCCCGTCGAGCGGGAGCCTGCGCCGGTCGATCCGGTCGACGCCCCAGGAGGGCGGCTCCGGCTGGGTGGCATCGAGCCGCAGCTTCCGGTTCTGCGCGACCTCGGCGACGGCGGGGTCCGCGGCGAGCCGGCGGGCCTGCCGCTCCGACAGTTCGACGGAGTAGCCGTTGAGGGCGGCGTCGTAGGTCCGGCGGATCGTGCCGCCGAAGCGCGTGACCACGGACCGGCCCTGTGCGGTACGGGCGCCGGCGCGGGCCGGGTTCAACAGGACGAGGTAGCTGCCGGCGACGGCTCCGGGCGCTCCGGCGTACCGGACGCTCCCCTCGGGCGGGCTCGCGGCCGAGGCCCCGGTGTCCGCGCCGAGGGCGAGAGCCGCGGCGAGGGCCAGGACGGCCCCGCACCGCCGCAGTCCCAACTGCCGTAATCCGTGTGACCCATGTAACCCGCGTGATCTGCGCAATCCGTGTGATCTGCGCAACCCCTGTGATCCGTGCCATGTCTTGAGCATTCGGGTCGAATCCCCCCTTGAGTCGTCCGCTCAGACTGGGGCGCCAAGGGGCCCCGCACAAGGCCGTGTACGGAGGAGGAACCGGACCCGCCGGTCGCGCGCACGTCCGCTTTCACGCGCTTGCACGCGCGCGTGCGCGTATAAGCGGACGGCCGCATTTCCGGCAATTCTTGACGTACAAGCTGAAAGAGACCACCATCTACGGCAGTCAAGGTCCCGCGCCGCAAGCCGACAAGCCCAAGGAGCGAACCCCATGCCCGCCTTTGCCCCGTCCTCCAGTTCCGAAACCGCCGCAGTCGTCCCCCGTCCGCGCCGCGACAGCCACGCCGCGCGGATCGCGGACCTGCCGCGGATCGAGGAGCCCAGGGAGGTGGCTCCCGCAGATGCGAGGGAGCTGTCACGGGTGTTCTTCCGGCGGCTGCGCGAACTGCCCGAGGGCACGCCGGAACACCAGTACGTCCGGAACGCGCTCATAGAGATGAACGCCTCACTCGTCCAGTACGCCGTCCGCCGTTTCCGCGGCCGGGGTGACGGAGGCGACATCGAGGACATCGTCCAGGTCGGCGCCATCGGCCTGATCAAGGCCATCGACCGGTTCGACCCGGCTCTCGAGAACGAATTCGCCACCCTCGCCATGCCGTACATCACAGGCGAGATCAAACGGCACTTCCGCGACACGTCCTGGGCGGTGCGCGTCCCGCGCCGGCTCCAGGAGCTGCGCATCGACATCGCCCAGGCGAAGGAGCAGCTGACCACCACCCTCGACCGCGCGCCGACGGTCGCCGACCTCGCCGGCCACCTCGACCTCACGGAGGAGGAGGTCATAGAGGGTCTCGTCGCGGCCAACGGCCACACCACCGGATCCCTGGACGCCCCGCACGCGGAGCGCGGCGACGGCTCGGCCGAGGGCCACACCCTCGCCGACGTCATGGGCGAGGAGGAGCCGGCCCTGGAGCGCGTCGAGGACATCCAGACCCTCGCGCCGCTGCTCGAACAGCTCTCGGACCGCGAACGCCGGATGCTGCGGATGCGCTTCGGCGAGGAGCTCACCCAGGCGCAGATCGGCGCCGCGCTCGGCATCTCGCAGATGCAGGTCTCGCGCCTGCTGACCCGTGTCCTCGCCCACCTGCGCGCCTCCATGCTGGAGGATCCGGACCCGGACACTCCCCAGGCCTGACCCGGACGCCCCGAGGTCCGGCCCGGACACCCCCGAGGCCCGACCCGGAAGCCCGCCGGGCCCTCCCCGGAGGGCGTCCGGCGTGAGGTGGGTCACCTCGGCGTTTACCCCGCAGGAGCCTGGGCACCCGCGGATCCGGAGCGGACCCTTCCGCCGGTCGTCACACGGCCGGCTCGGGTGCGGGCGGATCCCGTACCGCTCCACGGCCCGCGCCCGGCCCCAGTGGCCGGGCGCAGGCCGTTCCCGGTACGACCCGCGAGGTGTATGTGTCCACGCTCCAGGCCGAGCACGTCTACAAGGTGTTCGGAAGACGACCCGGCGACGCCGCAGCCTCGGTCCGCGCGCTCCGAGCCGGCGCAGGCCGCGACGAGCTGCGCGCCGACGGTACGACGGCCGCTGTGATCGACGCCTCATTCCGCGTCGAGCCCGGCGAGATATTCGTCGTCATGGGTCTGTCAGGGTCCGGCAAGTCCACGCTGCTGCGCATGCTGAACGGACTGCTCGAACCCACCGAGGGGCGCATCCTCTTCGACGGGCAGGACCTCACCTCCCTCTCCAGGCGTGAGCTGCGCCACGTCCGCTCCACCAAGATCAGCATGGTCTTCCAGCACTTCGCGCTCTTCCCGCACCGCAGCGTGCTCGAGAACGCCGCCTACGGGCTGGAGGTGCAGGGCGTCGCCCGCGACGAGCGCCTGCACCGCGCCGCCGAGGCCCTGGAGCTGTGCGGGCTCGCCGGCTGGGAGGCCTCCTGGCCCGACGAGCTGTCCGGCGGCATGCAGCAGCGTGTCGGCCTGGCCCGCGCCCTGGCCACGGACGCCGACCTGCTCCTGATGGACGAGTCCTTCAGCGCGCTGGACCCGCTGATCCGCCGCGACATGCAGGACCAGCTGCTGGAGCTCCAGCAGCGGCTCAAGAAGACCATCGTGTTCATCACGCACGACCTCAACGAGGCCATGCGCCTCGGCGACGGCATCGCCGTCATGCGCGACGGCCGCATCGTCCAGCAGGGCACCGCGGAGGACATCCTGACCCGCCCCGCCGACGACTACGTCGCCTCCTTCATCCAGGACGTCGACCGCTCGCGCGTGCTCACGGCCGACGCCGTGATGACCGAGCCCGTCGCCGGCGGCTGCGCCTGCGGCTGCCCCAGCGTCACCGCCGACACCCCGATCGCCGACCTGTGCGCCGTCAGCGCCCGTGTCCCGCACGCCGTCGCCGTCACCGACGGAGCCGGGGTCGTCGTGGGCTCCGTACCGCAGGACCGCCTGGTCGCCTTCATCGGCGACGAACAGCGCGCCCCGGTGCGCTGCGCGGAGGTGGCCGCCTGATGCCCCGCCTGCACCTCGGCGCCTGGGTCGACAGCGGTGTCGACTTCCTCCAGCGCCACCTGTCCTGGCTGTTCGACGCCATCAGCGCGCTCGTCACCGGCCTGTACGACGGCATCCACGCCGTGCTCGACGCGCCCGCCCCGCTGCTGTTCGCCGGCATCCTCGCCGTCGCCGCCTGGTGGCTGCGCGGGCTGCTCGCCGGGCTCCTGGCCTTCGCGGGCTTCGCACTCGTCGACTCCGTCGACCTGTGGTCCGACGCGATGTCCACGCTCTCGCTGGTCCTCGTCGCGACCCTCGTCACCCTCGTGATCGCGGTCCCGCTCGGGATCTGGGCTTCCCGGTCCGACCGGGTCAGCGCCGTCCTGCGGCCCGTCCTGGACTTCATGCAGACCATGCCGGCCATGGTCTACCTGATCCCCGGCATCATCTTCTTCGGCGTGGGCGTCGTGCCGGGCATCATCGCGACCATCATCTTCTCGCTGCCGCCCGGCGTACGGATGACCGAGCTCGGCATCCGCCAGGTCGACGCGGAACTCGTCGAGGCCGCCGACGCCTTCGGGACCACCCCGCGCGACACCCTCGTACGCGTCCAGCTGCCGCTGGCCCTGCCCACCATCATGGCGGGCATCAACCAGGTCATCATGCTGGGCCTGTCCATGGTCGTCATCGCCGGCATGGTCGGCGGCGGCGGGCTCGGCGGCGCCGTCTACCGGGCCATCGGCAACGTCGACATCGGCCTCGGCTTCGAGGCGGGCATCTCCATCGTCATCCTCGCCATGTACCTGGACCGGATGACCGGGGCGCTCGGCCGCCAGGTCTCCCCGATCGGCCGGCGCACCCTCGCCAAGGCGCAGGCCGCCGCGAGCGGCGCCGCCAAGCTGTGGAACCACCGCCCCCAGCCCGCCTACGCCGTCACCGGCGCCGTGGTGCTCGCCCTCGTCGCCGGCGGCCTGAACACCTTCGGAGGCTCCGGTCAGCCGGCCGCCGCCGGGGCCGACGCCATCGGCAAGGGCCGCAAGATCAGCATCGGCTACATCCCCTGGGACGAGGGCATCGCCTCGACCTACCTGTGGAAGGAGCTCCTGGAGCGCCGCGGTTTCGAGGTGGAGGCGAAGCAGTTGGAGCTCGGCGCGCTGTTCACCGGGCTCGCGGGCGGCCAGGTCGACTTCCAGACCGACGCCTGGCTGCCGGTCACGCAGGCCCAGTACTGGGAGAAGTACGGGAACAAGCTGGACGACCTGGGATCCTGGTACGGGCCCACCTCCATCGAGCTGTCCGTCCCCTCCTACATGAAGGACGTGACCTCCCTCGCCGACCTCAAGGGCAAGGGCGCCGAGTTCAAGGGCCGGATCATCGGCATCGAACCGAGCGCCGGAGCGATGGGGATCCTGAAGGGCAAACTGCTCAAGGAGTACGGCCTGGACGGCGAGTACCAGGTCGTCGACGGTTCGACCCCCGGCATGCTCGCCGAGTTGAAGCGGGCCTACGAGAAGCACGAGCCGGTGGCGGTCGTGCTCTGGTCGCCGCACTGGGCGTACGCCTCGTACGACCTGAAGAAGCTCGAGGACCCCAAGGGGGCCTGGGGCAAGGGCGACGGCATCCACACCCTGGCCCGCAAGGGCTTCGCGGCGGACGAGCCCGAAGTGGCCTCCTGGCTGCGCTCGTTCAAGCTGACCGAGGCCCAGCTGACCGGCCTGGAGGCGAAGATCCAGGAGGCGGGCAAGGGCAAGGAGCAGCAGGCCGTCCGCGACTGGCTGAAGGAGCACCCGGAGGTCGCGAAGGCCGCGTGACCGCCGCACGGCGATGAAGACGCCGGCGGCCGGTGGAGCGTCTCCTCCACCGACCGCCGGCGTCTTCGTCCGCCCGGGCCGACGGTACGGCCGGTCCGCACCGGGAACGCACCCCTGACCAGCCGGGATCCTGGAGGATCGGCCCGTGTCCCGGAGGGGCGGGCCATGGCACAGTCCTTGGGACAGCACTGCCGGACCAGGGAGCCCCCATGCGCGATCCGCACCCCGTGACCCGGCTCGCGGCCGCCCCCGAGGCTCCTCCGGCCGAGCCGGGCCCGCTCCCGCGCTGCCCGGTGTGCGCGAGCGCACCGGAGCGGATCTCCTGGCGTCAGTGCCCGGGCCGGCCGGTGCTGCTGGTCTTCGACCCCTGCGGCCACCGGTACGCCTCGCCGGCCCCGCCGATCCTGACCGTCACCCCGGCGCCGCGGACGCCCGTACCAGTGGGGCGGCCGGGGACGCCGGTACCGCTCAGCAGCTGAGGAACGCGGCGATCCGCTCGGCGAACGCCTCCTCGCCGAGGATCTCGATGCCCGCCTCCCCGGCCTCGGTCACCTTGCCGGCCGCCTCGGCCCCCGCCACGAGCAGCGTCGTCCGCCCCGATATGCCGCTCGCGGACCTCCCGCCCCCGCCCGATGAGCCCGCGGACCCGGCCGCGCCGGGAGGCACCCTCTAGGTGGCGGTGAAGAACCGCCACTGCTGGCTGTTGTTGTCCTGGTTCCGGCAGGTCCACTGGTGGATCTGCGCCCCGTCGTTCAGCGAGGGGCCCTCGACGTCCGCGCACTTCCCGCTGTACGCACTCACCAGCTTGAAGTATTCGGTGGTCGTGTACTGGAGCTCCCACTTCTGGCTGCCGTAGCCCGAGCAGGTCCACTGGTGGAGGTGGGCTCCGTCGGCGTACGAAGGGCCCTGGATGTCCAGGCACTTGCCGCTGTTCTGGTTGACGACGTTCCAGTACCCGTCCGCCGTGCGGCGGAACGTCCACTTCTGGTTCGAGTCGTTGTCCAGCCTGCAGCTCCACTGGTGGACGTTGCCCCCGTCGTCCTTGGACCACGCCTCGACATCGGCGCACTTCGACGAGTTCCTGTTCACGAGCTTGGTGGGGCCGCCCGGCGGCAGCGCCGCAGCCTGCGCCCCGTGGGCCGGAACGGAGGTCATGAGCAGGGGCAGGACGGCCACGGCGAGTGCGGCCAGGGCCTGATGCTTCAGATTCATGGTCACGGCACGGGTTTGTACCGGTCCGGCTCGTCCCGCCGGAAGGCCATCCGCCCCGCGATCACCCGATCGGGCGGCCCGGTTCACCGCAGAAACGACACGCCGCCCCTGGCGCAGGATGCAACTGACGGATGCTCAAAGATGCTTGATGGGAGACGATTTCGAGCAGCATCCTTCAAGTGATCTCCGTGGGCCGCTATCTTGCCAGGCGCATGCCAAAGCGGTGTGTCCGTAATCCGGACCGCACGAGGAGCTGCCCCATGAGACTCATCCGCATCCCCAGGCGCACGCACAGCCGCATCCCCACCCGCACGCACAAGAAGGCCAAGCGACAGCGGGCACCCCTGGCCGCGCTGCTCGCAGCGGCCCTCGCCGTCGCCGGCCTGGCCGCCGCCGGCCCGATGACCTCACCGGCCGCCGCCGCACCGGCCCCCGCCACGGCGGGCAACGCCACCGGCCTCACCCGGTCCGGGAACACCTTCACCGTCAGCACCTCCGCCGGGGCGAAGGCCCGCGTCGTCATCGCCCGCGCCGACATCTTCCGGCTCTGGCTCTCGCCCGACGGCGCCTTCACCAACGACCCGGCCGGCTCCGACCTCGCCCCGACCACCGATTTCGGCCCGGTCGACGCCTCCTTCAGCGACGCGGGCGCGTACTACCGCATCACCACCGGCGCCCTGAACATCCGCGTCAACAAGACGCCCCTGCAGTTCTCCGTCTACCGCGCCGACAACGCCACCCTGGTCTGGCAGGAGACCCAGCCCACCTCCTGGACGGCCGCCCAGACCACCCAGTACCTGGCCCGCGGCGCCGACGAGCAGTTCTACGGAACCGGCCTGCGCCTCGGGGAATGGGCGCTGCGCGGCAAGACCGTCCCCGTGGCCGTCGACAACAAGTGGCGGGAGAACAACAACGCCAGCCCGGCCCCCTTCTACATGTCCACCAACGGCTACGGCGTCATGCGCAACACCTGGGCCCCCGGCTCGTACGGTTTCAACGCCCCCACCACCCTCACCCACGACGAGAAGCGCTTCGACGCCTGGTACTTCACCGGTGATTCGCTGAAATCCGTCCTCGACGGCTATACCGATGTGAGCGGCAAGCCGTTCATGGCGCCCATGTGGGGCCTGGAACTGGGCAACGCCGACTGTTTCAACGCCTCCAACCCCGCATACCAGGGCGACCACAACCGCCTGCGCCACCAGACCACCCCCGACGTGGGCGGATACGCCTCCGACGCCCGCGCCGCAGACATGCCCTCGGGCTGGTTCCTCCCCAACGACGGCTACGGCTGCGGCTACACCGCGCCGCTCAAATCGACCGTCGACGCCCTGAAGGCCAAGGGCTTCCAGACCGGACTGTGGACCTCCACCGGCCTCGGCTCGATTGCCGACGAAGTCGCCGCGGCCGGGACCCGGGGCGTGAAGACGGACGTCGCGTGGATCGGCGGCGGCTACAAGAGCGCCTTCAGCGGTGTCCAGCAGGCCGTCGACGGCATCGAGAAGAACTCCGACGCCCGCCGCTACGTCTGGACCGTCGACGGCTGGGCCGGTACCCAGCGCAACGCCGTCGTGTGGACCGGAGACACCAACGGCACCTGGGACGACATGCGCTGGCACGTCCCCGCCGTCACCGGTGCGGGCCTGTCCGCCCTCAACTACGCCTCCGGCGACGTCGACGGCATCTTCGGCGGCAGCCCCAAGACCTACGCCCGCGACCTCCAGTGGAAGGCCTTCACCCCCGCCTTCATGACCATGTCGGGCTGGGGCGCGACCAACCCGGCCGCCGGCTACCAGGACAAGCAGCCCTGGCGGTTCGCCGAGCCGTACCTCTCCATCAACCGCAAGTACCTCCAGCTCAAGATGCGGCTGATGCCGTACCTGTACACCATGAGCCGCACCGCGCACGAGAGCGGTGTGCCGAGCACCCGCGCCATGGTCCTGGAGTACCCGGACGACCCGGTGGCCCGCGGCAACCTCACGAGCGGCCAGTTCATGGCCGGTGATTCCTTCCTCGTCGCGCCGGTGGTCTCCGACACCTCCGTCCGCGACGGCATCTACCTGCCCGCCGGGACCTGGACGGACTACTGGAGCGGGAAGACGTACGCGGGACCTGGCTGGCTGAACAACTACCAGGCACCGCTCGACACCCTGCCGCTGTTCGTCAAGGGCGGCGCGATCGTTCCGATGTGGCCGCAGATGAACTACACGGGGGAGAAGCCCGTCTCCACCCTCACCTACGACATCCACCCGCGCGGGAACTCCTCCTTCAGCCTCTACGAGGACGACGGTCTCACCCGCGCCTACCAGTCCGGCGCGTACGCCCGCCAGCAGGTGGACGTCACGGCTCCGGCCGCGGGCTCCGGCACGGTCACCGTCTCCGTCGGCGCCCCCACCGGCAGCTACACCGGCAAACCGGCATCCCGGGGCTACGAGTTCAGCCTCCACGTGGCCTCCGCGCCGGGCGCGGTCGCCGCGGACGGCGCCGCCCTGGCCCGCCAGACCTCCAAGGCCGCGTACGACGCGGCCGCGTCCGGCTGGTTCTTCGACCCGGCCGACCGCGGCGGCATCCTGTGGGTCAAGGCCGGTACGAAGCCGGGCGCCTTCGGCATCACGGTCACCGGGACCTCCGTCCCGCCGGCCGACCCGATCCCGGCGACCTCCGCCCCCGTCCCGCAGTCGGGGTGGACCCTGGTCTCCGCCGACAGCCAGGAGACCGCGGCCGAGAACGGCGCGGCCAAGAACGCCTTCGACGGCAACCCGGCCACGCTCTGGCACACCGCCTGGTCCTCGGGCACCCCGGCCGCGCTGCCGCACGAGATCCGCATCGACCTCGGCGCCCGCTACGCGGTCGACGGCCTCGGGTACCTGCCCCGCCAGGACGGCGGCGTCAACGGCCGGATCGGCGGCTACGAGGTGTACGTCTCCGACAGCACCACCGACTGGGGCCAACCGGTGGCGACCGGTACCTTCGCCGACACCGCCGCCGCCAAGTCCGTCTCCCTGTCCGCGAAGACGGGCCGCTACCTGCGCCTGCGGTCCCTGACCGAGGCCGGCGGCCGCGGCCCCTGGACCAGCGCCGCCGAGATCAGCCTGACCGGGCGGGCCGCCCCGCTGCCGGCCGACGCCACCCTCGTCCACGCGGCTTCCGCCCGCTGCGCGGACCTGCCGTACAGCGCCACCGCGCCGGGCACCGAACCCACCCTGTACGCCTGCCACGGCGGCCCCAACCAGCGGTGGAGCCTGACGGCCGACGGCCGGGTCGCCGGCCTGGGCGGGGTCTGCCTCGACGGTACGAGCGCCACCTCGGTCACCGTCCAGACGTGCGGCGCGGCCGCCGGCCAGACCTGGCAGCCGGGGCCGGACGGCAGTCTCCGTACGCTCGGCCAGTGCCTGGCCCCGGTCGGCGCGGGCACGGGGAACGGCACCAAGCTCACCCGCGCGGCCTGCGACGGCGGTCCCGCGCAACGCTGGACCTTCACGCCCTGACGAAACCGTTCGTCAGGGCGCGCCGTCGCCGAGCACGGCCTGGCACTCCCGCCAGGCCGGCTCGGTCAGCAGCCCCCGTAGCCGGGTGAACAGGGCGAGGAGGCCCGGCCCGTGGGCCGCGCGGAACGCCGGGTCGATCCGGGCGAGGTCCAGCTCGTTCGCCGCGGACAGTTCGGCGAAGTCCCGCCGGGACTGCCGGTCGGGGGAGTGGACGTGGCCGGTGAACCGGTCGCGGAACGCCGGCGCCACCGACGGCACCGCCTCGTTGTCGGCGGCGTCGGCGTCGGCGTGGGCTGCGGCGTTGACGTCGGCGTCGGCGTCTGCGGCGCGGGGGACGTCGGAGGCGAGCGTCGGACAGGAGGCCGCGCGGTCGCAACCGGCGTAGAAGTAGACGATCTCCTCGGCCTCGGCCCCGATCACCGCGGCCAGTTCGGCCCGCCGGCCCACCGGCAGCAGGGCGGTGGCGAAGCCGTCCGTCCCGTAGAACGCGTGGCACAGGCCCGCGAGCCGGAGCGCCGGCCGGGCTCCCCACGCCCCGAGCCGTGCGTGGACGCGTTCCAGATGCGCGAGCAGGGTGCCACCGGGGTGGTCCAGCTGCCCGGCGCCGAGCTCGCGCAGCAGCGCGAGGGCGCGCGCCTCCCGGCGCTCGTCCGGTGTCGGTGTCGGTGCCGGCATGGGCGTGGTCCTCTCCCGCGTGCCTCGGTCGGGTGGGTGGGTCGACACCCGTCCCCGCCCGCGCCGGGGTCCGGACCGTGGCGCGAGCGGGGACGGGTTGCCGCCCGGGGCCCTGAAGGGATCGTTGTCCACCCGCAGATGCAAGTCAATCCTCTGATTCCCTATCAAGTCCCAAGCCAGAACTTGGAGTAGCGTGGATCCCGTGACCCTCGACGATCTCCGCGTCTTCGTGGCCGTCTGCCGGGCCGGCAGTCTCAGTGCCGTCGCCCGCGACCTCGGCTGTACGCAGTCGGCCGTCAGCCAGCACGTCCGCCGCCTGGAAAAGCAGACCGGCGCCGAGCTGCTGGAGCGGCACGCCCGCGGCGTCGTCCCCACCGAGGCCGGGCGCATCCTCCAGACGGCCGCGGCCGACAGCATCGCCGGGCTCGACGGAGCCCTGCGGCGCCTCGACGAACTCGTCCGCGGGGACAGCGGATCGGTGCGCATCACCACGGGGGCGACGACCGTACGGCATTTCATGTCCGAGGCCGTCGTCGGCTTCCGGCGCCGCCACCCGCGGGTCAGCCTGGAGTTCCAGACCGAGAACTCCAGCCGCAGCTGCTTCGACGCGCTCGCCGCCGACGACCTGGACCTCGCCTGGATCACCATCGGCCGGCCCGTGCGCGGCATCGAGCAGCGGCCGGTGATGGAGCTCCCCTGGGTGCTCGCCGTCTGCGCCGACGATCCCCTCGCCGCCCGGCCCCGCGTCGAGCCCGCCGACCTCACCGGCATCCGCCACATCCGGCTCCCGGAGAACTCCGCCTCCCGCGCCCACCTCGATGCCGCCTTCGCGCAATCCGGCATCCGGATACGGTCCGACACCAGCGTGGCCGACTGGGACACCGCCCTGCTGCTGGCCGAACTGGGCCTCGGCCACGCCCTCGTGCCCGCCCTGCCCGGCTGGCGGGTCCCCGGATCAGAGGGCCCGCTGCGCCTCGTCCCGGTCCCGGCCCTGCCGCCGCTCCCGGTCGGCTGGGCGGTCCGCCGCTGGGCGGCCCTGTCCCCGCTGGCCCGCGTCTTCGCCGACGACGTGGCCCGCAGCTGCACGGCGCGCGCCGCGCGGCAGCAGTGACGCCGGCAGCAGTCCCACGGCCGCCAGCGCCGCCAGGGCGAACAGCGCGGTCGGCGCGGCGCCGGCGCCCGCGCCCCCGCCCGCAGCGACGGCGATGCCCAGGGTCGGACCGATGTTCATCGCCGTCTGCTTGAGCCCGCCGACGACCCCCGCGTACCCGGCCGGTGCGTCGCCGACCACCGTGCCGGTGGCCGTCACCATGACCGCGGCGAACCCGGCGCCGAGCACCGCGAAGGCCGCCATGACCACCGGGACGCCCGCCCCCGCGCCCAGCCCGCCGACCCCGAGGACGACCAGGCCCGTACCGGCGAGCGCGGTCCGGCGCGGCCCGTACCGGCGCAGCGCGAGGCCCGCCAGCGGTGCGCCGGCGACCATGCAGCCGGTCAGCGGGAGCACCAGCAGGCCGGTGGCGAGCGGGTCGAGTCCCCGTACGTCCTGGAGCAGGAAGGTTGCCGCGAACAGCGCCCCGAACATGCCGGCGGAGACGGCCAGCAGCAGCGCCATCGAGGCCGCGACCGGCCGGGACCGCGCCACGGCGGCCGGTACGAGGGGCTGCGCGGCCCGCCGTTCGTACCGTACGAGCACCGCCGCCAGGGCGGCGGCCGCGCAGAGCCCGAGCAGGGTCGGCGGCGCGGCCCAGCCGTGGGCGGGTACGCCGGCCAGCGTGTGGACGAGCACGGCGAGGGCCGCGGCCAGCAGCGCCGCACCGGTCAGCGAGGGCCTGCCGGACCCGCGCCCGTCGGACCTGCCCCCCTCCGGTCCGGCTCCCCCGGATCCGGCCCGGTCCGGCGCTGGCACGCGTACGGCGAGGGCGAGCGCGGCGATCGTGAGGGCGATCGGCACGTTCAGCACGAACACGGAACGCCAGCCCGACTGCGCGACCAGCACGCCCCCGAGCAGCGGACCGGCCGCGGCGGCCGCGCCGATGGCACTGGTCCGGACCGCCACCGGGGTGGAGAGCCGGTCGGGCGGGTAGGCGAGGCGCAGCAGCGCGAGGGTGGCCGGTTGCAGCAGGGCCCCGAAGGCCCCCTGGGCGGCGCGCAGGGCGATGACCCAGCCGACCCCGGGCGCGAGCGCGACCCCGGCGGAGGTCGCGGCGAAGCCGAGCACGCCGATGAGGAGCAGCCGCGTATGTCCGTACCGGTCGCCGAGGCGGCCGGCGATGACGAGGAGGGCGGCCACGGCGAGGAGGTAGGCGGTGCTGGTCCACTGGACCTGGGCCACGCTCGCCCCGAGGTCGTGGCGCAGGCTGGGCTGAGCCACGCTGAGGACGGTGCCGTCGAGGGCGACGAGCATCGCGCCGCCGACGCTGACGAGCAGCGCGATCCGCTGCCTCGGGCGGGTCGTCATGCGCGGTCCTGCCCGAGGTGGGCGTCGAGGGCGGCGTCGACGAGCCGTTCGACGCCGACCCGGGGGTCGGCGGCGTCGCCGAGGGCCAGGGGCAGGCTGCCCCAGGCCCACAGCTGGGCCACGCCGTGCAGGTTGGCCCACAGGGCGGCGGCGGTCACCTCGGGATCGCCGTCGGTCCGGCAGCCGGAGACGAGCCCGACGAGGAGGCGGAAGAGCGGGATCGTGGAGTCGCGCAGTCGCGGCGACTGCTGCCCGGCGGTTTCTTCCCCGGCGGCTTCCTCCCCGGCGGTCTCCTGTCCCTCGCTGTCGAGCAGGTCGTGGCGGAACATCAGCTCGAACATCCCGCGGTGCTCCAGCGCGTAGCCGACGTACGCGCACCCGAGTGCCCGCACCTGCTCGCGCGGTGAGGACGCGTGAGCGGTCGCCGCCGCGAACCGGCCGCCGAGGTCGGCGAATCCGCGCCCGGCGATCGCCGAGAGCAGGGAGTGGTGGGTGGGGAAGTGGCGCCGGGGCGCGCCGTGCGACACCCCGGCGCGGCGGGCGATCTCCCGCAGGCCGAGGGCGGCGGTGCCCTCGGTCAGTACGAGGTCGACGCCGACGTCGATCAGACGTTCCCGGAGCGGGCTGTGCGAATCCATGGACAGTGTCTACCAGCAGGGCGTAGACGCTGTCTACCCGATGTGGCCGGACTGGACCCTACGGCGCGGGGCCGGGAGTGCGGGTGCTAAGCGCTCGCGCTCTCCCGGGTGTTCCGGATCGCCCGCACCAGTCCGGCGACGAGGTTCGCCCGCTCGGCCATGGCGTCGACCACCAGGTACTCGTGGTCGGCGTGGGCACCGCCGCCGACCGCACCGAGGCCGTCGAGGGTCGGTACTCCCACCGCCGCCGTGAAGTTGCCGTCGCTGCCGCCGCCGACCGACCGGCCTTCGAGGCCGGGGAGCAGTCGCTGGGCCACCGCGAAGAGATCGGCCGACGCCGACTCCGGCATCGGGGGCCGGCCGATGGACCCGTGGACCGAGATCTCCGCGTCTTCGAGGTGCGGGGCGAGCGCCGCGAACGCGGACTCGATGCGCGCCTGTTCGCGCGCCGATTCCACCCGCACGTCGGCGGTGACGGTCGCCTCGGCGGGGACGACGTTGTCCACCCCGCCCGCGGACGCGACGGTCGGGGTGACGGTCGTGCCGATCTCGGGCCGGCCGAGTGCGGCGATGTCCAGTACGAGGTGTGCCGCCTCGATCAGCGCGTTGACCCCGGCCTCGGGTTCGAGGCCGGCGTGCGAGGCCCGGCCCGCGACGGAGACGTGGAACGAGCCGCAGCCCTTGCGCCCGGTCTTCAGGGCTCCGCCGTCGGCGGCTCCCTCGAACACCAGCACCGCGCCGCAGGCGAGGGCGCGTTCCTCGATGAGGGTCCGGGAGGAGGGGGAGCCGATCTCCTCGTCGGCCGTGACCAGGATCTCGACGCCCGAGAGGTCGTCGAGCAGCGCGAGCCCGTGGATGGCCTGCACCAAGCCGCCGAGCATGTCGAAGACGCCGGGACCGGTCGCGCGCCCGTCCTCGACCGCGAAGGGGCGGCGTTCGAGGGTTCCGAGCGGGAACACCGTGTCGTGGTGGCCGAGGATCAGTACCCGGGGCTCGCCACCGCCCGACCAGTGGACGTGCGGTCCGGTCTCGCTCTCGATGAGGACGGCCTCCCCGCCGAGGCGGTTCTCGATGACGGCGGCGACGGTTTTGGCCGATACCCCCAGCGCGTCGAGGTCCCGCGAGGGGGACTCGATCTCGACGAGTGTCCTGAGGTCCTCGATCATCGCATCCACACTCACATGGACGGCCGCTCGCATCGTCATGGCGCAAGGGTAGCCGCAGCGCCACGCCGTGCAGTCGGGGGGAAGGGTGGCCGAACCCGGCGTGACCGGGACGAATGGGGCGCCGGAGGGGATGATGGAGGGGAGGAGGTGTACGGGCCATGGCGGAGCATGACGGCGGCCCTTCGGCGGCGAACCTGGAGGAAGGCAAGCTGCTCAAGGAGCTGGAGGCCATCCACCGGACCCGCCACGAGACCCTGCTGTACGGGTCGGACGAGGCGCTGGTCACCCACACGCAGCGGATGAACGAGCTGGAGCACGAGTACGTACGCCGGCACCCCCAGCGCGCCCAGACGCCGGGGCGGACCCGGTCGGGTGCGCGCGCCCGGAGCGGCGAGGACTGAGGGGCGCGCGAGCCGTACGGGCCGGCCCTGTGAGCCTCATTTCTTGGCGTGCTCGCCCAGGTAGAACAGCAGCCAGACGAACCCGGCGAACACGTGCGTCCCGAAGATGTAGAAGAACGCGCGCAGGGCGACGCCCTTCTCCTTCCACTTCTCGCGCTGCGCCGCCGCTGCGGCGGGATCCTCGGTCTGGTCCGGCACGGCGGATCTCCGTTTCGAGTGCGGGCGGGCGGGCGGGCGGGTGGGCGTCGAGGAGCGAGAGGAGGTCCACGGTGACGATCTGGACGTCCCCCGCGAGGAACGGGAGGCCCTCTTTAACGATCGTGATGTCCACCGGGATCACCTCCAGGC